>JBKHWY010000350.1:0-5294 GCA_046566285.1 Gammaproteobacteria bacterium
AATGGTTGAACGACACCTTGCGAATCTCGTTCGGCGTGGTCTCCACCCCGATCACCACACTGCGCCCCACCTTCCGCCCATACGCCAGTTCATCGAGCGCATGCGCGACGATTCCGTCCCCGCCTTCGGCATGATCGCGATAATCCATCAGCGCCACATACTCGTACAGGTCCTGCGTATGCTCGCTCATCGGCCGCCGCCGCCCCTTCCACTCGACTTCGATCCCGTCCCACCAGAACGGCATGGCCGGGCCCACCGGCAGCCTGGGATCGTACTTGCGCTTCATCTCGACAATCGCCGCGCTCATGTCGAGGAAGTCCTTCAACAGCTTGATGCGCTCCTTGTCCCACTCCGCCAAAATATGCGGCTCGATGTCCAGGTTGATGCCGTCGAAGCGCTCCTCCGGCGCGGACAGCGCGTTGTAGCTCAGCACGCGCTGCACCATGGCCAGCGCATCGGCGCGCCGCTGGGGCAGGATGTAGCGCTCGGTGTTCAAATAGGCGGACCCCAGCAGCGCATACGCGCGCATGCCGGACTGGCGCAGCCGCCGGATCAGGTTGCGATACAGCTCGGGATGCGACACCAGCAGATTGCGCGCCCCGTACGCGTCCGCATACAGATAAATGGTCTGCACCTTGTGCGCCTGCAGGAAGGCGATCGCCGATTCCGCCGCGCGCGGCTGCTCGAGCATGGCGTACGATTCCTCTTCCCAGGTCCAGATCGCACGCGGCGCCTGCTGGGCCATGGCTGGCCCCCACGCACACGCCCACGCCAACAGCCATCCGGCCACTTGATTAGCGCGTGAACGGAACATGGTACTGCCCTGCCCCCACCGGCTTGCCGGTCTCGGGATCGGAAGGAATCATCGACAGGAAGTAGGTGCCGGCCGCCAGCGCGGGCCGGGCCAGACTCAGTTCCACCTGCATCGACCCGGAAGGCTGCAAGGTCACGGCGCGTCCGTACGCCTCGCCCAGCTCGCGGCCCTTGTCGTCGGTGAGCACCAGCAGCGGGACGAAGGCCGGGGTGGCCTGCCTGGCGCGGTTGCTGAACCTGGCGTTCAGGCGCACCACGCCGCCGGCGGCCTGCTCGACGCGCGCGCCATCGACGAACAGATCGCTGGCCTGCGAGGCCAGTTCGGCGGCCACCAGCGAGCGCCCGGCGGCCGCGTAGGGCCGCTCGATGGCGAGCGCCTGCGGCGGGGCCAGCGTGCCGCTGCGGATCAGGGCGCTGTTGGCGGCCATGAAGGCGCCGAACTGGCGCGCCACCTGCGCGCGCGCGCCGGCGCTGTCCAGCGGCTCGGCCTGCATGCCATCGGTGACGCTGTACAGCCTGTCCTGCGCCAGGTAGGCAGTACCGGACAGGAAGTCGCTCAGTTCGGTCTTGGTCTGCTTGAGGGGAATGACGTGCACGTTGCGGAACGTGGGTTCGAGGTCAAGCCCCGTTCCCAGCCAGGTGACCCGCGCCGGCGTCGCCATGCCGTAGCGGTTCGATAGCAGGGCCAGGAGCGAAGGCGCGATGTCGAAATGCGAGGAGATCGACTTGACCGACAACGGGGCTTTGAGCAGCGGCGAGTACACGATCAGCGGCACGTGATAGCGCTCCAGCCGGGTCTCCATCGGTATTTCAGGCAGGCGGTGGTCGCCCGTGATGAGGAAGATGGTGTTGGCATAGGTGGGCAGTGTGCGCGCCGCGTCGAAATAGCGGCGCAGCGCATCGTCGGCGTACAGGATGCTGGCGTAGATGTCCTTCTGGCGCTGGTAGGGTTCGCGCGCACCTGGGGCGATGCCCAGCTTGTCGAGATGCTGGTCGACCCGGGCCAGGTAGCGCGCCTTGCCGGGAAACTCGAACGGCGTGTGCATGCTGCCGGTCTGGATGATGGTGGCGTACGGCGCGGCCGGCGCACGGGCTTCGCGCGCCGCCACCAGGTCGATCAGGTCGCCGTCGGCATAGCCCCATTCGGTGCTGCGGCGCGGGCCCGGCGGGAAATCCTTCTCGCTGATCAGCTGCTGGACACCGGCCCGTTGCAGGTACTGGCCTTCGTTGTCGAAGCTGAGGTTGGAGCCCGTGTAGAAGCGCAGCGCGTAGCCGTTCTTCGCCAGCGTTCCGGTCAGGGACGCGTGCGGCATGCGCTCACCCAGCGCGGCAAAGCCGTTGGCGGCAAACGGGAGCGAGCCGAGGATCGAGGGCAGCACGGCAAAGGTGCGCCCTTGGGCGGACAGGAAGTTTTCGAAGTAGACGCTGCGGGTGGACAGCTCGTCCAGAAACGGCGTGAAGCTGCCCAGCCGCGCGCCGGGCCCGGAGAACGAGCGGCCCAGTCCTTCCACGATGATGAGGACGATGTTCGGGCGGGCGGACGTATCGAGCCGCAGCAGCGGCCCGAGCGTGTCCGGCGTGTGTTCTTCGTGCAGGAAGGGGTGGGCGGGATCGAGAACCGCGCTGGCGGGCGCCGCCCGCTCCATGTCCTGACCGGCCCACGCGTAACGCAGGCTGTCGTCCAGGAAGAAGCGCGCCTTGTTGAGCGCCAGCGTGTGGCCTTGCGCAGCCGGCGCGGGCGGCACGAACAGGGGCGCTAGCAGCAGGCCGAGCACGCCGGCGCCGATGCTCAAGGGCGAGACCGGCGCTTCCTGGCGCCGCACCTTGATCCACAGGAGCGTCCAGCACACCAGCAGCGCGGCCGCCAGTCCGGCCAGGGTGATGGGCGAGATGGCGCCGCCGCGCGCCGTGGTGGCCACCTCCTGTGCCGAGTAGGCAAACAGATCGGCGCCGAGCGGCACGCCGGTGGTGATGTGGTACTGGATCAGGAGCGCATGCACGAGCAGCAGCACGGACCAGAGCGCGCCCACGCCAACGGCACGCGCGCGGTAGGAGGCCAGGAAACCGCAGGGCAGCGCCAGCACGGCGGCCAGCCATCCATAACGCAGCAGGGTGGCCAGGTCGTTGCCGATCACGTCCGGCAGGATGCTCCAGCTGGCCTGGGCGGCGGCCAGCTCGGCGATGCGCAGGCAGGCCATCCCCGCCACCGAGGCGGGCAGGGCTTGCAGCACCCACGAGATGGCGAGGTACAGGCGCGAACGAGGTTTTCTAACCTGGGCGATGACCATGGCCGGCTTACCAGCGGCGCACCAGGCTCAAGGTCACGGCGCGCTCCGAACCGCTGCTGTCGTCATCGGCATGGCTGGCGCCGACCTTGTAGCCCCACAGGGGTGTGACGTAGTTGACGAAGGCGACGCTGACGCCGCCCGAACGCAGGCGCCCGCTCGACAGCGCGAGCGGATCTTCGATGCGGCCGCGGCTGGCCGCCAGTTCGACGTAGTCGTCGCCGTTGCCACGGTAGTAGTAGCGCCCCACCAGGCGGTCGCCGCTGCTGTGCGAACCGGCGCTGACGATGTTGGTGTGGCGCAGGCGCACGTAGAAATTGCCGAAGTAGCGCGCCACGGCGACGCCGTAGATGTCCACGCGGGAGTCGCCGAAATTGAGGCGGTCGTCGCTCGCGGCCAGTTCCCAGCCGCCCCCAACGGACTGGTACAGCTCCGCGCGCCAGGAGGTGCCGGGGAACAGCCGTTCGGCCGGCGCCTTCTGGTAGCGCAGGTTGGTGTAGGCGCCGCTCCACAGGCGCGCGTAGCCATCCAGGGCCCAGGCATGGCCGTGCTGGCCAAAGCGGCTGGCGCGCAGGGTCTCGACCGCCAGCGAGCCGCCAGTGAAATAGCGCCGCAGCGACAGGTTCTGTTCGTTCCAGCGCTGGTCGCGCTGCGACAGGCGCGTGGCGGTGGCCGATGCGCCCAGGGCCCAGTCGTAGCCTTTCGATTCCACCTCGGGGTTGGTGTCGGCGATCCGGGCGGGCGGCGCGGCAGGTTTGTCCGCATCGGCGGGTGCGCTGCGTTCGCTTGCTGCCTGCAGGTCGGCCTTGGCCAGCTCCGGCTGTCCGCTGGCCTGGTAGGCCCGGGCGCGCGCGCTGCGGTGGGCCGGCTCGGTGGGCTGCAGTTCGATCAGTTTCGAATACACGGGGATGGCCAGCGCAGGCCGCTCGCTCCACATGTACACCTGGGCCAGCGCCGCGTACACGTCGGCATAGGTGGGCGCCACTTCGGCGGCGGCGCGCAGGTCGCGCTCGGCCTCGTCATACCGGTTCAGGCGCGCATAGGCTTGCCCACGGCCCAGCAGCACGTCGGCATTGTTGGGCGAGCGCGCCAAGAGAGTCGTGTAGGTGGCGATGGCCAGGTCGAGCTGGCCGGCGGCCGCGAAGTCGCGCGCGCGCTGATATTGCTGGTCGTAGCTGCCGGCGCTAGGCGCGGCGGGTTCCTGTGCGGACGCAGGGAGGTCAAGCATCATGTGGAGGCGAACAGCGCGAGCGCTGCTGAAGTCGATGTTGAGCCAAGGTAGCCGAGCGTGCTGATCTGCGTCAAGCGTGCGTGTTGTGTCCGGGCCGCTGCCGTTTTGGATTTTTCCGGCCTGCGCCCGGGACTATGTTATAAATTTGGCAAACCATCCTTTTTTTGTTCAGCACGGGAGAAAACCCATGACCGTTCCCTTCAAGCCCGAAGGCTACACCTCCGTCGCGCCCTACCTGGTCGTCAACGGCGCCGTCCAGACCATCGAATTCCTCGAGCGCGTGTTCGGCGCCGAGCGCCTGCGCTTTGTCGCCGCGCCGAATGGCCCGGTGATGCATGCCGAGGTGCGCATCGACGACACCGTCGTAATGCTGGCCGATGCCTCCGGCGAAGCCGAAGCGACCCACTCCCACGTGCACGTGTATGTGCGCAATGTGGACGCCACGTTCGCCAAGGCCATCGAGGCGGGCGCCAAGTCGATCCGCGAACCGGTCAAGGGCCATGATTCGGACAAGCGCGGCGGCTTCCAGGACGCGGGCGGCACCACCTGGTGGGTGGGCACCCAGGTGGAGGCCGGATAAATGGCGACCAAGGCCCCACTACCTGCCGGCGACGATGCATCGGCCCTCATCGACGCGCGCATTGCCGACCTGGGCGACTGGCGTGGCGCCACGCTGGCGCAGGTGCGCGGCCTGATCAAGGAAGCGCTGCCGGACGTAATCGAGACCGTGAAGTGGCGCGGCGTGCCGGTGTGGGAACACGGCGGCATCCTGTGCACCGGCGAGACCTACAAGAGCGCCGTGAAGCTGACCTTCATGAAGGGGGCGGCGTTGCCCGACCCGGCGCGGCTGTTCAATTCCAGCTTGGAGGGCAACACCCGCCGCGCCATCGATCTCCACGCCGGCGACCTCGGCGAGGTGCTCGAGCAGCGTGCCGCTCCGGCCCGCGCCGGTGACGAGGACGCTC
>JBKHWY010000351.1:0-5278 GCA_046566285.1 Gammaproteobacteria bacterium
CATCAATGCTCCAGATTGTGGATGTGGACCGGGGCGTCCACGCGCGCTTCCACCAGGCCGAAGATGCGCTGGTAGAAATACAGCTCCGCCTCCAAGGTGCGCACGATGGTGTCGGCCTTGCGGAAGCCGTGGCCTTCGCCTTCGATGGGCAGGTAGGCCACCGGCACGCCGCCGGTGCGCAGGGCCTGCACCATGTGTTCGGCCTGCTGGGGCGGCACCACCTTGTCGTCCAGGCCCTGGAAGAAGATCATCGGACGCTGCAGGCGGGCCGTGTGGTTGCTGGGCGAACGCTCGGCATAGACGGCGTCGGCTTTGGCCTTGGGCGCGATCAGGTATTCGTTGTAGTGCGATTCGAACTTGTGCGAATCGAGGTCCAGGCCCTTCAGGTCGGCCACGCCGTAATAGCTGGCGCCAGCCTTGAACACATCGTGGAAGATCAGCGCGCACAGGACCGTCAGCCCGCCCGAGCTGCTGCCGCGGATGATCAGGCGCTCGCCATCGACCACCCCGCGTTCGGCCAGGTGGCGCGCGCCGGCCACGCAATCGGCCACGTCCACGACGCCCCACTGGCCGCGCAGCGCGTCGCGGTAGGCGCGCCCGAAGCCCGTGCTGCCGCGATAGTTCACGTCCAGCACTGCGAAGCCGCGGCTGGTCCAGAACTGGGTCAGCAGCTTGAGCGTGCTGGCGGCCATGCCGGTGGGCCCGCCATGGCCGATGACGATCAGGGGCGGACGCTCCCCGGCCGGCGCCGTCACGTCGGCATTCGCGGGCGGGTAAAAGAACGCGTAGGCCTGTTCGCCCGCGTCGGTGGGGAAGGTGATCGATTCGGGCACGGACAGGTAGCCGCGCGCCGGCGCCTGCTCCAGCGCGCGCGCCAGCACCGTGAGTTCGCCAGCCGCGTCGATATGCGCGATTTCCAGCGCGAGGGTGGGCGCGCCGCCGAGCACCGTCAGAGCGCTGCCGGCCACGCGCAGCTCGCGCACTTCCTGGTAGGCGTTGGCGATGGGCGTCAACCGGCCATCGGCCAGGCGCGCGATGTGGCTGACGCCCGCTTCGATGTAGCTGCAGATGATGGCGCCGTTGGCCTCGAAGCCATACAGCGACGCACCGAAGCTCCAGTGCGGCACGCCGAATTCGGCCGCGCGGGCGCACACGCACTCGGTGGCGCCATCGGCGCGCACGCGGTACAGGTTCCACCAGCCGCTGCGGTCGGACACGAAGTGCAGCACGCCCTGGGGCGACCACTCGGGCTGGCACAGGGCCTCCGTCGCGCCGCCGGCCACCTGGCGCGCCGCGCCCAGGGTGCCGTCCGGGTGCACCGGCGCGACCCACAACTGCGTGCCTTCCCACGGCATCAGCGGGTGATCCCACGCCAGCCAGGCCAGCGTGGCGCCGTCCGGCGACAGGCGCGGCGCGGCGTAGAAGTCCTGGCCCTGCACCAGCACCTTCTCGCTGCCGTCCAGCCCTACCGCGCGCAGGCTGTTGGACGGGTAAGGACCCGCTGCCCCATGGTCCTCGCAGACGGCGATCAGGCGAGCGTGCCGGCGGTCCAGCACGAAATCGGCGTAGCGCCGCTGCGGGTCGCTGGCGATCAGGCGTGCCTCACCGTCGCCTTCGATGACATACAAGCCATTGTCGGCATAGTTCGAGAAGAACACCGTGCCGCCGTCCACGCGGTAGGCCCCGCCGCCGTATTCGTGCACGCGGGTGCTGACGCTGAATGGCGCCGGAGTCAGCTCGGCGACCTGGCCGGCGTGCCGGCGCATCAGGGCGGTGCGCCCACCCTCGGCCGGACGGCCGCACAGCCAGTACAGGTCATCGCCATCGGCCTGCAGCTGCGCCAGCGGAATGGAGCCGGTGGCCACCGTGTGCGCACCGATGGGCGAGGGCCACAGGCCGTAGGGGACAGTGTCTTGCGCAGGTGTATTCATGATGGTCGGAATGTCGGTGCGGCTGGAGCCTGGACTGGATGAGGAACCAAAGATTTTACCCGCGCGCGGGGGTTCGTGCCATGCGCAGCCGCGCTGGCGGGGGGATGCGATAATAGCTGCCTGACCACGTACATATTCCCTTCCATGCCTCAATTTGCCCCGCTCAAGAACGATACTTTCCTGCGCGCGCTGCTCCGCCAGCCGACCGACTACACCCCCGTCTGGCTCATGCGCCAGGCGGGGCGCTATCTGCCGGAATACCGGGCCACGCGCGAGCGCGCCGGTTCCTTCATGGGACTGGCCACCAACCCGGACCTGGCCACCGAGGTGACGCTGCAGCCGATCGACCGCTACCCGCTGGACGCGTCGATCCTGTTTTCCGACATCCTGACGGTGCCGGACGCGATGGGCCTGGGCCTATATTTCGTTGAGGGCGAAGGGCCGAAGTTCAAGCATGCGCTGCGCAGCGAGGCGGACGTGCTGGCCCTGCGTGCACCGGATATGGCTGCGCTCGACTATGTATTCAAGGCCGTCACGCAGATCCGCACCGAATTGAACGGTCGCGTGCCGCCGATCGGCTTTTCCGGCAGCCCGTGGACACTGGCCTGCTACATGGTCGAAGGCGGGGGCTCGAAGGAATTTCACACCATCAAGAAGATGCTGTACGGCCGCCCCGACCTGATGCACCACATCCTGTCGATCAACGCCAGCGCCGTGGCCGAATACCTGAACGCCCAGATCGATGCCGGCGCGCAAGCCGTGATGATCTTCGATTCCTGGGGCGGGGCGCTGGCCGACGGCGCCTACCAGGCCTTTTCGCTGCACTACATGCGCCAGGTGCTGGCGGGCCTCAAGCGCGAGAAGGACGGCGTGCGTATCCCCGCGGTGGTGTTCACCAAGGGCGGTGGCCTGTGGCTGGAAGAAATTGCCGATAGCGGCGCCGATGCCGTGGGGCTGGACTGGACCGTCAACCTGGGCCGTGCGCGCGCGCGGGTGGGCGACAAGGTTGCCCTGCAGGGCAACCTCGACCCGGCCATTCTGCTGGCCTCGCCCGAGCAGATCCGCGCGGAAGTCGAGCGCAGCCTGACCGCCTACGGCGCCCCGTCGGCCGGCCATGGCCACGTGTTCAACCTCGGCCACGGTATTTCGCAGTTCACGCCGCCCGAGTCCGTGACTGCCATGGTCGATGCGGTGCATGCCTTCAGCCGCCAGCAGCGCGCCGGCTGACAGCCTGGTCAATGTTGCAACGCGGGATCAATTTCACACTTATGCACAGAACACATGTTTCAGCGTGCGTTCTGTGCTGTGGAGAAAGTCTCTAGCGAGCTATTTCCAAGCCATTGATTTCGCTAGATTTATTCCTGGCACACGCAGGGCTGCTCAAGAAGCGGGCAGCCGTTTCGAGGGGCGCGACAAAGTTTTCATGGCCATTGTCCACAAAGTTATCAACAGACCGTGTGGATAATCGAAAAAACGCCTTGGTTTACGTGGACTTAGCCCATGTCTTGACGGTTTACTTTAAGTTGTTGCTGCGTCGCATGATATTTTTCGGGCAAATCTGGACGTTTGGACATCAAAAACAGCCGGCATAACTCGGCTTGAAGCACCGCCTGGCGATGTGGAAAACTCAACTGAAAATCACAATCAGCCATGCGGGAAAAAAGGTTAAAAACGTTACTTATGCACAGAAACCCTGGGAAAGCCTGTCCAGGCACGCGTCTAGGGACGAATTTGCAAGCAATTGATTTTATTGATTAATTTTTGAGGCTTCGTCAGCTCATCCACAGGCAGTTTGCGCTGGCGCAAACGCTGAGCCAGACGGCCCGTCCATTGTCCACAAAGTTATCCACAAGCGCGAAGTCGCTGTGAAAACGCTTTCCCGACACCGTAACTTCGGCGATTTTTGCTTCCCCCGGCCCATGGCGTACTGCATCCTCCAGATTGCGATCGACACCCCTTTGACCAGCCTGTTCGACTACCGCTGGCCATGTGCAGCGGGTGAGGAGCCGCTGCCCGGCCAGCTGGCCCTGGTCAACTTCGCCAACCGCGAAGTGGCCGGGCTGATCGTCGAGGTGCGCCAGCATACCGACGTGCCGCCCGAACGCCTGAAGGATGCGCTGGCCGTGCGCAGCCAGCTCGCGCCCCTGCCGCCCCCCTGGCTGGCCCTGGCCGGTTTCGCGGCCGACTACTATCAGCGTCCGCTGGGCGAAGTGGCCCTGCCCGCGCTGCCCAAGAACCTGCGCGCCGCCAGCGCCGTGGCATTGGACCGCGCGCTCAAGAAGCTGGCCAAGACGGCCCCGGCGCACGACCCGGCGCCGCACGCCATGCCGACCTTGAACGCGGCCCAGCAGAAAGCGGCGAACACCATCGGCGGCGCTCAGGGCTTCGCGCCCCTGCTGCTGTACGGCGTGACCGGCAGCGGCAAGACCGAGGTCTACCTGCAAGCCTGCGCGCAGGTGCTGGCGCGCGAGCCCGATGCCCAGATCCTGATCCTGGTCCCGGAGATCAACCTCACGCCCCAGCTGGAAGGGAACATCCGCGCGCGCTTTCCCGGCGTGATGCTGGCCACCCTGCACAGCAGCCTGTCCGAAGGCGAGCGCACCTTGCACTGGCTGGCGGCGCACCAAGGCCAGGCCCGCATCGTGCTGGGCACCCGCCTGGCCATCCTGGCGTCGCTGCCGCACCTCAAACTGATCGTCATCGACGAGGAACACGACCCTTCGTACAAGCAGCAGGAAGGCTTGCGCTACTCGGCGCGCGACCTGGCCGTGTGGCGCGCGCGCCAGCTGGGCATTCCGGTGGTGCTGGGATCGGCCACGCCTTCGCTGGAGAGCTGGCACCACGCCGCCTCCAAGCGCTACCGCAAGCTGGAACTGCGCGAACGCGCCGTGCGCGACGCCGTGCTGCCGAAGGTGAAGCTGATCGACACGGAGCGCGACCGCCCCGTCGATGGCCTGTCGCGCGAATTGATCGGCGCGCTGCGCCAGCGCCTGGAACGGGGCGAACAATCGCTGCTGTTCTTGAACCGGCGCGGCTATGCGCCGGTGATCTGCTGCGAAGCCTGCGGGTGGGTCAGCGACTGCACGCGCTGCACCGCGTTCATGGTGCTGCACCGGCCCGAACACCGGCTGCGCTGCCACCACTGCAGCCTGGAGATGCGCATCCCGCGCCACTGCCCCACCTGCGGCAACGTCGACCTGCAGCCGATGGGACGCGGCACCCAGCGCGTGGAAGAAGGCTTGCAGCTGATGTTCCCTGAAGCGCGCATCCTGCGCATCGATGCCGACTCCACCCGCCTGAAAGGCAGCGCCCAGGCGGCCTTCGACACCGTGCACCGGGGCGACGTG
>JBKHWY010000352.1:0-5256 GCA_046566285.1 Gammaproteobacteria bacterium
CTACTACCTGCACCACCAGGACCTGACCCAAGGCTCCGAGCGCCTGTGGCTGGAAGTGCGCGACCGCGATTCCGGGCTCGTCATCGAACGGCGCGCGCTGCAGGCCGCGCAGGACTACGACATCAACTACCTGCAGGGCCGCGTCACCTTGCGCACGCCGCTGTCGTCGGAGTCGGACAGCAGTTCGCTGTTCCGCACCTCCGGCCTGGCCGGCAACCCGGCCTATCTGGTGGCCACCTACGAGTACGTGCCGGGCCTCACGGCCGTGCGCGGCAGCGCCGCCGGCCTGCGTGCGGGCAGCTGGCTGAACGATCATGTGGGCGTGGGCCTCACCGCCTTCCACCAGGGCGAAGACAGTTCCGCGCAAGACCTGCGCGGGCTGGACGCCACCTTGCGCTACACCAGCAACACCTGGCTGAAGATGGAAGCGGCCCGTTCGCGCGGCGCCGCGCAGTCGGTGCTCAGTTCCGTTAGCGGCGGTTTTGAGAGCGATACGCTCACGTCGAACGGCGGACGTGGCGACGCCAAGCGCGTGCAGGCCACGGCCGACCTGGCCGACCTGGGCGGCCGTGGCCGCGTCAGCGCCTACT
The DNA here is from genome assembly GCA_046566285.1 of Gammaproteobacteria bacterium. Lineage (GTDB taxonomy): Bacteria > Pseudomonadota > Gammaproteobacteria > Burkholderiales > Burkholderiaceae_D > Telluria_A. The sequence goes on from JBKHWY010000352.1 coordinate 591, forward strand.
GGCAGGACCGTGGCGTGGGCTTTTCCGGCCCCGGCCAGATCACCCTGGGCGGCGAAGCCACGCGCCAGCATGGCGCCGCCGCCACGCTGCCGATCGGCCAGGCCACCGAGTTCGGCCTGAACGTGGATGCACGCGATGCGCTCAGCCAGTCGGCCCGCTCGGCCGAAGCGGCGCTGCGCCACAAGGTCGATGCGCAGTGGGGCGTCTCGGCGGGCGTGCGGCGCGACGACCGCAGCAACGGCCTGAACGTCCAGCCGACGGCCAGCGCCATGCTCAACCAGCATGGCCGGCGCGACGATGTCGTGCTGCGGGTGGACTACCGGCCGCTGGCCGAAGGGCAGGACGCCGGCGCCGCGCTGCCGTCCGTGGCCGGCATGGCGGCGGCGCCTGCGTCCAGCCTGATGAGTGCGACCAACCCCGCCATGGGGGCCTCGGGCGAACGCCGGCGGGTGGACGCCACCGGCGCCGCCGGCATCGCCGGCGCGCGCGTCGACGGGCTGGCGTACCGCGACTGGTCGCTGTACGGTTTTGTGCAGCATACGCTGGCGCGCACGGGCGACCGCAGCCTGGGCGACCGGGCCGGCATCGGCGGCAGCTGGCAAGCCAGCGAACGCATCAAGCTCAATGCCGAAGCCTCGGGCGGCAGCGGCGGTGGCGGCGGCCAGCTGGGCGCCAGCTACCGCGTCAGCGAACGCAGCGACCTGTACCTGGCCTATACGCTGGAAACCGAAAGCCCGAACGTCAACTACGCGGGGCGCGAAGGCGCGCTCACGGGCGGCACCCACTACCGCCTGAACGACCAGACCGCCGTGTTTGCCGAATCGCGCTGGCAGAACGGCGCGGGGCCGCAAAGCCTGACCCACGCCTTCGGCGTCGATCTCGCCCCCAGCGCGCAGTGGTCGGTGGGCGTCAAGGCGGAAACCGGCACGCTGTCCGATCCGCTCGCGGGCGACATCACCCGCAAGGCCATCGGCCTGTCGGCCAGTTACCGCCATGACGATACCCGCTGGACCACCGCGCTCGAATACCGCACCGACAGCACCGCCCGCACGGTCCATGGGCAGCAAGGCGAGGCGGACGAGCGGCGCAGCTGGTCGATGCGCAATTCGCTCGGCCTGCAGCTCGATCCCGCCTGGCGCGTGCTCGGCAAGTTGAACGTGGCGCGCAGCGTGGCCAGCAAGGGCGCCTTCTACGACGGCGACTACAGCGAAGCCGTGCTCGGGGCGGCGTATCGCCCGGTGAGCAACGACCGCGTGAACGGCCTGGTGAAGTACACCTACTTCTACAACCTGCCGGCCAGCAGCCAGGTCGACAACAGCTTCGGCACACCGCTCGACTTCAAGCAGAAGAGTCATGTGCTCAATGCCGACCTGATGGTGGACGTTACGCCATGGATGTCGGTGGGCGGCAAGCTTGGCCTGCGCATGGGCGAGGTGGCCGCCTCGCGCACCAGCGACGAGTGGCACGACAGCCGCGCCACCCTGGCCGTGCTGCGCGCCGACTGGCATTGGGTGCGCGAGTGGGATGCGATCGCCGAAGTGCGCCGCCTGGCCGTGCGCGAAGCGCAGGATGCGCGCAGCGGGGCGCTCCTGGGCATCTACCGGCACGTCGGCCAGCATGCCAAGATCGGCGTGGGCTACAATTTCACCCGCTTCTCGGACGATCTGACGGACATGTCCTACCGCAGCCGGGGGTGGTTCATCAATGCCTTGGGGACGTTCTGACGGGGCATGCGTGCGCCCGGCCATCCCAAGAGCCGGGCGACTATTTTTTCGCTGGCGTGTCGAGTGCGCGCGCCGTCGTTCGTCGTCGTGATGCAGGACCGGTTTTCCCATCCACCTTTCAACAGGACGCACCCATGAACAAGCAAGTCATCTTCAACCTCCCGGTCAGGGACCTGGACAAGGCCAAGGCCTTCTACCTGGCGCTTGGCTTCAGCGTCAATCCCCAATTCAGTAACGAGCGCGCCGCGTTCATGAACGTCGTGGACGATGCCATTCACGTGATGCTCACCACCGAGGCCTTCTTCGGCTCCCTGATCGGCAAGGCCGTCGCGAATGCGCGCGAAGCCAACGAGGTGGTCATTTGCCTCAGCTGCGAGAGCCGCGAGGAAGTGGACAACCTGATCGCCAAGGCGGTGGCCGCCGGTGGCCGCACACCCCATCCACCCGAAGACCATGGCTTCATGTACGACCAGGGCTTCGAGGATCTGGATGGGCACTTGTGGAACCTGGTCTGGACGGCGCCAACGGCCTGATACGTGGGCGGTTCGCGCCCTCATCATTGGCTGGGGTAGACCTTTACCACCTTGCCGACGACCAGGTCGGCGCGCAGGAAGCCCCAGTAGCGGCTATCGAAGCTGTTGTCCCGGTTGTCACCCATGACGAAGTAGTGCCCGGCCGGGACCTCGCACTGGACTTCGCCGCCGCTCTTCACGCAGCGCTCCCTCATTGCGAACTCCCATGCGCCCTCGGCGGCGGGTGGGCGGTCCGCGTGGACCAGGGTCTCGAAGGTGATGTCGCCAAGGCGGTTCAGATGCCGCTGGACGCCAGGCTCGGCGTCGGCGCCGGCAAGCGCACGCATGCGGGTGCTCTGGCCGTTGACGAACACCTCCTTGTCGCGATAGGTGACGCGATCACCGGGCAGGCCGATGATGCGCTTGATGTAGGTCTGCTTGGGATCGCGCGGATAGTCGAACGCGATGATGTCTCCGCGTTTCAAGGCCGCGCTGGCGGGCAGCTTGCCCAGCTTGAGTCCATAGGTGCTCAGGTGGCCGAAGCCATGCTTCTGCACGACGAGACGCGCCTCGCTGGGCACCGAAGGCGCCATCGATGACGATCGCATCCTGAACGGCTCGTACAGGAACACGCGGAACAAGGTCACCGTCAATATCACGACAGCGCTGATGCCGGCCAGGCCGTACCAGCGCGCATACCATGGAGCGACGCCTTCGGGAGCGCGCTTCGCGCTGCGGTAAGCCAGGATGACCCCTGCCAGCCAGAGTCCCACAATGGATCCGAGCAGCAGGACGCTCCCCACCGGCACGCCGACAAAGGCCGCGATGCCCAGCGCCAGGCTGGCCGCACCGAACGCGATGGCGAGCAGCGGACGGCGTGCATACAGCAGTCCGAGTGAGCTCGACACCATGCTCAACACGACTGCAATCCAGGCGGCGGTTTTTTTCAATGGCTGCTCCAGGTTGAAGACGGGCGTGCCGACTGGCTGCTTGCCCGAACATCAGGCACCCGCTCTTGAGGTATTTGTGGCAACATTTTAACGTGTGGAGCTGGGGCGTCTTCTTTTGCCCTGTTTGATGGCTACCCCTACCTTTTCATTTGCCACGATTCCCGACCCATGCACACTCGCACGCTACGAGCACTCTGCCTTTCGTTCATCGTTCTGATTGTCGCGGCGTGCAACAACGCTCAGCCCGAAGTCAAGCTTGAATCAACCACGTACCGGGCGCATGCCGACGTGAGGGGAATCGGTATCACGGTCACGCTTGTCCCGTCCCACCCCTTCCAGCACGAATACGAAAAACGCATCGAGATTCGGAAGGGGGGCGACCCGGTCACGTCGTTTTCGTTGAATGATCCAGGCGGCTTCGCATCAATCTACGTGATCGATGAGGGTGACCGACTGCTCGTTGTCGATGGCCTTTCCAACGGCAAGGCGATCGACAGGAAAACCGGCGGGGTTCATGATGTGCAACCCAATGCGCTGCCGGCCGATTTCGACATGCACAACCTTGGCCGATTCAGCTTTGTCGACACAGGGAACGGTTACGGATGGATCGCGTCGCCAGGACCCGATGGCGTCGCACGGCCGGCGCGCCCGTCTGACTAAGCGAGGATGACTAAGCGAGGAAGCCCGTATCCAGTTCCGCGCACGTGTGGCACAGGTTGACGATGCGCAGCGCCTCGGCGGCGCTGGGCGCGCTCAGGTAGCGGGTCAGCTGGGTGGCGATGGTGTCCAGGCCAAGCGCGCGCAGGCGCTGCAGCAGCTCGGTAAGCGTGCCCGCCTCGGCATCGAGCAGGTGCAGGCGGCCGGTCATGGCCTTCGCCTCCAGCACGTCGAGCAGCCCGTCCAGCACGGCCAGGTGGGCCGCGGGCGCTTGTCCCGCCGGCGGCCGTGGCGAAACGCTCAATAGCCGGGCCAGCCGGGCGGCGAGGGGCGCCTTGGCGCTTGTCGAGGGGCGCTCGTAGTCGAGCGAGATACTGCGCAGCGCGCCCCGTTCGCCGGTCATCAGGCTGACCGGTTCGAGCATGCTGGTGCTGACCTCGCGCACCACGCGCGCCAGCACGGCGGCGACCTGTACGCCGCTCGCGCACCATGCATCCAGATTGGCGATCCGGTCGCGCTGCCAGCTGCGGCAGGGAACATGCAACGTCAGCGTCGATCCGGCCGCGTCGTGCAGCGTCCAGCGCAGCCGCTGCTCCGCTTCGTCGAGCACCGGCGCCTCGATAGCGGCGGGCTTGAGCAGCACATAGTCGAGCGGCGCGCCGCACAGCCCCGCGCCGTCGCGAATGGCCGCCCGCAGGCCGCTCCAGTCGTCGATGCCGGCCTCCAGCCAGCGCGCATCGCCATCCTCCCAGGGCGGCAGCATGGTGGCGCGCGTGTCACCCGACAGGCTGATACGGCCGTCGTCGGACAGGCGCGGCTCGCT
>JBKHWY010000353.1:0-5246 GCA_046566285.1 Gammaproteobacteria bacterium
CAACTGTCTCCCCGCGTCCCGACGCAGGCCCCAGCCACAGCCCCGGCCGCGCCCACGGCGCGCCGGGGGCTTCCCCAGCCACCCCTCCCGTTTCCGACACCATGCATCCTTCCGAGGTCTTATTCCAGGGCACGCGCCAGCCGCTGCTGCTTCCCGCCTGCGATCATTATTGCGGGTCGGAAAAGCTCATGCGCAAATCGATGGCCCTGCAACAAGAGCTTGGCCCCGTGTTCGACATCACCTTCGACTGCGAGGACGGCGCCGCCGCCGGCAGCGAAGCCGAGCATGCCCTGCTGGTCATCCAGTTGCTGGCCGACGAAGCCAACCGCTTCAACCGCATCGGCGTGCGCGTGCACGACGTCACCAGCCCCCATTTCGCCTCCGACGTGGCCACCATCGTGGGCACCAGCGCCCAGCGCCTGGCCTACGTGGTGCTGCCGAAAGTCGAGAGCGCCGACCAGGTGGCGCGCGCGATCGAACTGATCAACCAGCACGCGGCGCGCGCCGGGCGCACCACGCCCATGCCGGTGCAGGTGCTGATCGAAACCCATGGCGCGCTGCGCGAGGCGTATGCGATTGCCGCCCTGCCCCAGGTCGAGTGCCTGTCGTTCGGCATCATGGATTTCGTCTCCAGCCACTACGGCGCCGTGCCCGCCGCCGCCATGCGCACGCCCGGCCAGTTCACCCATCCGCTGGTGGTGCGCGCCAAGCTGGAAATCGCGGCCGCCTGCCATGCCCACGGCAAGGTGCCGTCGCACAACGTGACCACCGACATCAAGGACAGCGCGGTGGTGGCCAACGACGCCCAGCGCGCCGGAGCCGAGTTCGGATTCACGCGCATGTGGAGCATCCACCCCGACCAGATCAAGCCGATCATCAAGGCGTTCACGCCGCGCCTGTCGGAAGTCAATGATGCCACCAACATCCTGCTGGACGCGATGGCGGCGAACTGGGGACCGACCAGCCAGCACGGCCGCCTGCACGACCGCGCCAGCTACCGCTATTACTGGACCGTACTGCAGCGCGCCAAACTGGCCGGGCTGTCCCTGCCGGAAGCGGCCGCCGCACTGGTGAACCCCGTCAACTCCACCCCCTGACACCAATCACTCCGATGCCAACGATGATCAAGCAACTCCTTGCCGCCGGCGCTTTTGCCTTCGCGGCCAGCGCCCTGTGCGCCGCTCCCGCCCTGGCCGACGAGGCCGTCAAGGCCACCAAGTCAGCCAAAGCCACCAAGCCAAAGGCCAAGAAAGCCAAGGAAGTCCACCCGAAAGCGGTGGATGTGCTGGCCGCCAATGGCGACCCCGAGCACGACGAACCGGACATCGCCGACACCATCGTGACCGAGTACAAGTGTGAACTCGGGAACAAAATCACGATCTACCAGAACGAGAACGACCCGTACCACATCGCCCTGCGCTGGAAGAAGCGCCTGCACCGCCTGACCACGGTGGGCACCACCACCGGCGCCAAGCGCTTCGAGAACAAGCTGTGGGGGCTGGTATGGATCGGCATCCCGTCCAAGGGCATGCTGCTCGATTCCAAGCTGAATCGCCAGCTGGCCAATGAATGCAAGAACGCCGAGCAGGAACAGACGGCCCAGCAATAGTCTGATGCTCGCGCCGCCAACTCGGCACAAAAAATACCCTACTGAAGGAGAGGTCATGTCCCGCAACACACTGAACACACTCAAGGATTTCAAACTGTCGGCCGGCCAGAAAGGCAAGTTCTACTCGCTGCCGGCGCTGGAGAAAAGCCTGGGTGTGAATGTCTCGCGCCTGCCGGTGTCGATCCGTATCGTTCTCGAGTCCGTGCTGCGCAACTGCGATGGCAAGAAGGTCACCGAAGAACACGTCAAGCAATTGGCGAACTGGAACCCGACCGGCGAACGCACGGATGAAATTCCGTTCGTCGTCGCGCGCGTCGTGCTGCAGGACTTCACCGGCGTGCCGCTCTTGGCCGACCTGGCCGCCATGCGCAATACCGCCCAGAAGATGGGCAAGAACCCCAAGAACATCGAGCCGCTGGTGCCGGTGGACTTGGTGGTGGACCACTCGGTCACCATCGACCACTTCCGCGAGCCGAAGGCGCTGGACCTGAACATGAAGCTGGAATTCGAGCGCAACAACGAGCGCTACCAGTTCATGAAGTGGGGCATGCAAGCCTTCGACACCTTCGGCGTGGTGCCGCCGGGCTTCGGCATCGTCCACCAGGTCAACCTGGAATACCTGGCGCGCGGCGTGCACAAGCATGGTGACGTTTACTATCCGGACACCCTGGTCGGCACCGACTCGCACACCACCATGATCAACGGCATCGGCGTGGTCGGCTGGGGCGTGGGCGGCATCGAGGCGGAAGCCGGCATGCTGGGCCAGCCCGTGTATTTCCTCACCCCGGACGTGATCGGCGTGAACCTGACCGGCGTGCTGCGCGAAGGCTGCACCGCCACCGACCTGGTGCTGACGATCACCGAAATGCTGCGCCGTGAAAAAGTGGTGGGCAAGTTCGTCGAATTCTTCGGCGAAGGCACCGCTTCCCTGTCGCTGCCGGACCGCGCGACCATTGCCAACATGGCCCCGGAATACGGCGCGACCATGGGCTTCTTCCCGATCGACGACGCCACCGTCGAGTACTTCGAAGGCACCGGCCGCACCCAGGAAGAAATCACCGCTTTCCAGAACTACTACAAGGCCCAGAACCTGTACGGCGTGCCGCGCGACGGCGAGATCGACTACACCCGCGTGGTGTCGCTCGACCTGTCCACCGTGGCGCCATCGCTGGCCGGCCCGAAGCGTCCGCAGGACCGCATCGAACTCGGTCACGTGAAGTCGACCTTCAGCGAACTGTTCTCCAAGCCCACCAGCGAGAACGGCTTCAACAAGAACCCGATGGACCTGACCACCAGCTACCAGACCAGCAACGGCGTCAACGTCAAGAACGGCGACGTGCTGATCGCCGCGATCACCTCGTGCACCAACACCTCGAACCCGAACGTGATCCTGGCCGCCGGTATCCTGGCCAAGAAAGCCGTCGAGGCCGGCCTGCAGGTGGCCCCGCACATCAAGACCTCGCTGGCGCCCGGCTCGCGCGTGGTGACCGAATACCTGAAGGCCGCGGGCCTGCTGCCCTACCTGGAAAAGCTGGGCTTCGGCGTGACCGCCTACGGCTGCACCACCTGTATCGGTAACGCGGGCGACCTGACCGCCGAGATGAACGCCGCCATCGTCGAGAACGACATCGTGGCCTCGGCCGTGCTGTCCGGTAACCGCAACTTCGAAGCGCGTATCCACCCGAACATCCGCTCGAACTTCCTGGCTTCGCCGCCGCTGGTGGTCGCTTACGCCATCGCCGGCAACGTCACGCGCGACCTGATGACCGAGCCGGTCGGCAAGGGCACGGGCGGACGCGACGTCTACCTGGGCGACATCTGGCCAAGCTCGAAGGAAGTGGCCGAAGTGATGAAGTTCGCCATGAACGCCGAGGTGTTCAAGGCCAACTACGCCGATGTGAAAGGCGCACCGGGCAAGCTGTGGGAAGCCGTGTCCTCGACCGCCGGCCAGGTCTACAACTGGCCAGAGTCGACCTACATCGCCGAGCCGCCGTTTTTTGACGCCTTCGAAATGAGCCCGAAAGCGGCCGCCACCGGCATCACCGGCGCGCGTGCGCTGGGCGTGTTCGGCGACTCGATCACCACCGACCACATCTCCCCGGCCGGTTCGATCCAGGAAAAGAGCCCGGCCGGCAAATGGCTGCTGGCCCATGGCGTGTCCAAGCCGGACTTCAACTCGTATGGTTCGCGTCGCGGCAACCACGAAATCATGATGCGCGGCACCTTCGCCAACGTGCGTATCAAGAACCGCATGATCCCGGCCAAGCCGGACGGCTCGGCGGTCGAGGGCGGCATCACCATCCATCAGCCGAGCGGCGAACAGATGGCGATCTACGACGCGGCCATGAAATACATCGCCGACGGCGTGCCGACCATGATTTTCGGCGGCGAAGAGTACGGCACCGGCTCCTCGCGCGACTGGGCCGCCAAGGGCACCCAGCTGCTGGGCGTGAAGGCCGTGATTTGCCGTTCCTTCGAGCGTATCCACCGTTCCAACCTGGTGGGCATGGGCGTGCTGCCGCTGCAATTCATCGGCGACGACAGCGTGCAGTCGCTCGGCATCACCGGCGAGGAAACCTACGACCTGAAGGGCCTGGAAGGCGAGATCAAGCCGCAACAGCTGGCCACCCTGGTCATCCACCGCAAGAACGGCGAAACGCAGGAAGCCAAAGTACTGCTGCGCATCGACACCCCGATCGAAGTGGATTACTACAAGCACGGCGGCATCCTGCCCTTCGTGCTGCGCCAGCTGCTGGCCGCGTAATGCAGGGCTGATAGCTTCAAAAGAAACGCCGGACTCGTCCGGCGTTTTTTTTCGGTCGTTGGCAAGGCCGAAGCCGATTAAGTGAATATTTGCTAATTTCCCCAACGTCGTCCCGGCGAAGGCCGGGACCCATGGCGCATTCCTTTAGTGACGGCGTTCCCCCGCGACGGGACCCACGGTGCCCCGCCCCTTCCCCGTGTTCGTCGTCCCTGATCGAATCAACTACAATAGGGGTCATAAGGAGCTATCATCGTTCTCATCAATATCAATCCGCTCACTCACACTCAAAGAACCTGATCCCGCCATGCGTCGTCCATCTAAAGATTCATCCCACAAACTGTCGGCCGAGAGCCAGCGCCTGGTGAGCTTGTGCCAGGCGATCGTTCAGGCGGCCAGCCGCGTCGAAGAACGCGCCTGGGAACGCCAGTTGGATACGCACCTGCAAAAGCTGCTGAAAACCAACCACCAGGACACGGTCGACAACGCCCTCAACGTCTTGTTCAAGGACGACCTGAATGCCTACGACGTGCTGATGGAAGGCGTGGAAGCGGTCAGCGAATCGTCGTCCATGGTCGAGCTCGTCGATGGCGGCGAGAAAGCCTACCAGGCCCTGCTGGTGGCCGCGCCGATCCTGGCCTGGACCCGTTTCTCGATCGCGTCCGGCAGCATTCCTGCCGACATGCTGCAAACCCTGTCCGCCCACTTCTCGGCCCACCTGCTGGCCGAGGGGGTGCAGATGGCCATGGCGCCCACGCTGTTTTCCATCGATCAGTTGCCACGCTCGCATGCCGAAACCTATGCCACCACCCACAAGCTGGCCCAGGCCGCGCACAAGGGCACGGCCTTGAAACCCTTGGCCAAGGCGCCCGAAAC
>JBKHWY010000354.1:0-5234 GCA_046566285.1 Gammaproteobacteria bacterium
CAGGCCGGCCTGCCGCCCTACATGTACCAGGCCTTGCTGCGCGCCGAAGCGCGCGAGCTGGCCATCGCCATCGAATTCCTGGAAGCGGCGCGCGATTGCATTGAGGCCGATGGCGTCACCATCAACGACCCGATCCCGACGACCATGACACGCGTACATAATGTCGATCGCGCCCAGCTGCTGGTGGAGTCCAGCTCGCGCCCGGCCCTGCAAGCGTTTCTCAAGGTGTGGCTGGCGCGCCTGCGCGAGATGAAAAGCCGGGTGAAGTGGTCGCTGGAAGTCGATCCGCTCGATATCTGATGCCCCAACTTTTGATGCCCCAACTTTTTTAAAGGAGAACCATGCAGGAGTACCTGGATTTCAGTCCCGTGATCGATGGCGATCACCCGGCCGTGGCAGCCAAGGCTGCCGAACTCGCCCACGGCGCGCCCACCCAGCACGAGCTGGTGCGACGCTGCTTCGAGTTCGTGCGCGACCAGGTCAAGCACAGCCGCGACTACATGCTGGGTCCCGTCACCTGCAAGGCCTCCGACGTGCTCCAGCACGGCACCGGCTACTGCTATGCCAAGAGCCACCTGCTGGCGGCCCTGCTGCGCGCCAACGGCGTGCCCACGGCCCTGTGCTATCAGCGCCTGTCCTGTGGCGACAAGGGCGCGCCCTACTGCCTGCACGGCCTGAACGCCGTGCACCTGGACGGCCACGGCTGGTACCGCATCGACGCGCGCGGCAACAAGCCGGGCGTGGATGCGCAATTCGTCCCGCCGCGCGAACAGCTGGCCTTCCCGATCCAGGACGAGCATGAACGCGACCTGCCCGGCCTGTATGCCGAGGCGCTGCCGCAGGTCGTGGACGTGCTCACCACCTGCACCACGGTCGACGAAGTAGCGCGCAACCTGCCCGACCTGCCACAGTAATCCAAACACGGCGAGCCCCAAGCGGGGCAGCGCGGCCGATTTTTCGCTACACTGGGCCTTTCCCAACGCGAGAACCGCCGCCATGGACCAGCTAAAAGTGGACGTCGCCGTCATCGGCACCGGCACCGCCGGCCTTTCCGCCTACCGCGCCGCGAAAGCGCAGGGCAAGCGCGTGGTCACCATCGAGGGCGGACCGTACGGCACCACCTGCGCCCGCGTCGGCTGCATGCCCAGCAAACTCCTCATCGCGGCCAGCGAAGCGGCGCACATGCTGCAGGTGGCGCCCGGCTTCGGCGTGCATCCGGGCGAAGTGCGCATCGACGGGGTGGCGGTGATGGAGCGCGTGCGGCGCGAGCGCGACCGCTTTGTCGGCTTCGTGCTGGAAAGCGTGGAGGGCATCCCGCCTGAAGACAAGCTGCGCGGGTATGCGCGCTTCACCGGTCCGCACACTCTGCGGGTGGACGAGCACACCGAGATCGAGGCGACCAGCATCGTGATCGCCACCGGCTCCACCCCGACCGTGCCGCCGGCCCTGCAGAACGTCGGCCCCAACGTCATCATCAGCGACCAGGTGTTTGACTGGATTGACCTTCCGCGCTCGGTGGCCGTGATCGGCACCGGCGTGATCGGCCTGGAGCTGGGGCAGGCACTGGCGCGCCTGGGCGTGCGCGTGGCCCTGTTCGCGCGCGGCGGCAGCGTGGCCCAGCTGACCGACCCGGAAGTGCTGCACGTGGCAGCCGGCACGCTGGGCGAAGAACTCGACCTGCGCTTCCAGCAGCTGATCGTCTCGGCGCGCCAGCTGGACGACGAAGTGGAACTGGTCACGCGCAGCGCCAACGGGCAGGAGCGCACCGAGCGCTTCCAGTACGTGCTGGCGGCGGCAGGGCGTTCGCCCAACGTGGATGCCATCGGCATCGAGCACGCCGGGCTGGAACTGGACGCGCGCGGCATTCCCCGTTTTGATGCCCGCACCATGCAGTGCGGGAACAGCCATATTTTTATCGCCGGCGACGCCAACAACGAGCGTCCGGTGCTGCCCGAAGCGGCCGACCACGGCAAGATCGCCGGTGACAACGCCGGCCGCTTTCCCGACGTGCGCCCGGGCTTGCGCCGCACCGCGCTCACCATCGCGTTCACGGAACCGAACATCGTCTCGCTGGGCGAGTCCTACCGCGAGCTGTGCGCCGAAGGGCGGCCCAAGTTCGCGGTGGGGAAGGTCTCGTTCACCAACCAGGGCCGCAGCCGCGTGATGCTGCAGAACAAAGGCGTGCTGCGGGTGTACGGCGAATACGGCACCGGGCTATTTCTGGGCGCCGAGATGATCGGCCCGCGTGGCGAAAACCTGGGGCACTTGCTGTCCTGGGCCTGCCAGGCGCGCCTGACGGTGGCGCAGATGCTGGACATGCCCTTCTACCACCCGGTGGTGGAGGAAGGCGTACGCACGGCGCTGCGCGATCTGGCGGCCGAACTGCAGAAGGGCGCGCCCGTGTCCAGCGCGGCCGCTTCCGTCCAGCTCAGTTAATCCAGTTAATTCAGAAAGCTCGCGTCCAGCCGGCCTTGCGCGGCCAGTTCGCGCAGGACGCGGATGGTGTCGATATCGGCTTCCTGGTAGGCCGACTTGCGGAATTCATCGTACATTTCGTTGGCCGCATCCTCGGCGGCGCTGCGGCCGTCGTCGTAGCGAAAGCGCACGTACAGCAGCTGGTCGCCGCGCGCCTCGATCGTCATCGACAACGTCGACTCGGGAATCTCGCCCTGGGCCGGGACTTCATAGCGCACCTCTTCCAGCGGCGTGAGAATCACGCGGTCCACCACCACCAGGTCGCCGTAGCGCAGCTTGCGCCGGAAGCTGCCGCTCTCGCGTTCATCGATCGTGCATTCGTCCAGGTGCGGCACGAACAGCTTGGGCGAGTCGGCGCGCAGCACCAGGCCGCGCCACAGCTGCTCGCGCGTGAGCGCGTCGATCAGGGGGTTGAGCGGGTCGTTGATTTCAATGAGGTGTTCGAATTTCATGGGTCGCTTCCATCAGGGCGGGCGCTTACTGCGCCCAGTAATCCACCACCACGGCGCGCTCGAGGCAAGGGCCGAGCGTCTCGACGAATTGCTGGTGGGCCGGATGGACCAGGTAGCCGTCGCGGTCCTGGGCGCTGGCAAAGCTCAGCGTGAAGCAGTGGGTGAAGCCCTCGTTCAGGTTTTCCGGACTGACGTTGGTGCCCCACTCGTAGGCCGCAATGCCGGGAATGGCGCGCGGCAGCGCGGCAAAGCCGCCGACGATGGCGTCGATCTGCTCGGCGGTGGCGTTGTTCTTGAATGCAAACAGGACGACGTGGCGCAGGGTAGGCATGGCAGTAGGGTGGGTTGGCTGGCGGAGCGCTTATTCTAACCGTCCTTGCTGCAGCGCGGCATCCCAGTACGGGTGCGGTCCGAAGCGCGCCTGCAGGTACTCGATGAACACCTGGGTTTTCGGCGGCAGGAAATTACGGTTCAGGTATTGGGCCGACACCACGGCATCCACCGCCACCGGAAAGTCCGGCAGCAGCGGCACCAGCGCACCGCTGGCCAGCTGCTCGTACACGGCCCAGGTGGAGTGCAGCGAGATGCCCAGGCCCGCCACGGCCGCGTCGCGCAGGGCTTCGCCATTGTCGCTCTGCATGCGCCCGCTCACGCGCACGCTGATGGTCTTGGCCCCATCGCGGAAGTGCCACGGGTTCTTGCCCTCCAGCGGCAGGCAGGCATGCTGCGCCAGCTGTTCCGGCCGGGTTGGGGTGCCGTGCGCGGCCAGGTACGCGGGCGCCGCCACCAGCACCATGCGGTTGGGCGCCAGCGTACGCGCCACCAGGGCCGAATCGCGCAGCGCGCCCGTACGGATGGCCACGTCGATGCCACCGGCGGCCAGGTCGATCATGCGGTCGGACAGGCGCAGGTCGAGCCGGATGCCCGGGTACTCGGCGAGGAAAGCGGGCACCAGCGGCATCAGGTGCAGGCGCGCGAACGACACCGAGGCCGCCACCCGCAGCAGCCCAGTAGGTGCGCGCGCCGCGCCGCCGACGGAGGAAGTTGCCTGCTCGGCGGCGTCCAGCAGCGCCAGCGCCCGTTCCAGGAAGGTTTCGCCATCCTGCGTCAACGCGATCTGGCGCGTGGTGCGGTGCAGGAGGCGCGCGCCCAGCTGCTTTTCCAGCTGCGCCATGCGCGCGCTGGAGGCGGCCGGCGACAGACCGAACTCGCGCCCGGCCGCCGACAGGTTACGGGTGGCGCACACCCGCGCGAACAGGGCCACGTCCAGGAGATCGAGGTTCATTTTACGGTTTGGCTGAATAGTGATTTCGGCATTATGCCAATTATCAATCGAATCCTGGACCGGTACACTTTCACTCGTCATTCATCCCACAGGAGCCTCCATGAAAGCCATCAGCGCCGTCAACGGCACGTTGCAGGACGTCGAACTGCCCCGCCCCGAACCCCGGCCGCACGATTTGATCGTCAAGGTCGAAGCGATCTCCGTCAACCCGGTGGACACCAAGGTCCGCAAGGGCACGGACGCGAGCGGGCGGGTGCTGGGCTGGGACGTGGCCGGCACCGTCGAAGCGGTGGGCAGCGCGGTATCGCTGTTCAAGCCCGGCGACGCGGTCTGGTACGCGGGCAGCCTGGTGCGCCCGGGCGCCAACAGCGAGTACCACGCCGTGGATGAACGCATCGTCGGACGCAAGCCGGCTTCGCTCGGCGTCGAGCAGGCCGCCGCGCTGCCGCTCACCGCCATCACCGCATGGGAAGCGCTGTTCGAACGGCTCGGCATCGACCGCAACGGCGCCCATGCCAACAAGCGCATCCTGATCATCGGCGGGGCGGGCGGGGTGGGTTCGATCGCCATCCAGATGGCCAGCAAGCTGGCCAGGCTGGAAGTCATCGCCACCGCGTCGCGCCAGGAATCGGCCGACTGGTGCCGCGACCTGGGCGCCACGCACATCATCGATCACACAGGCGACCTGCATGCGCAGCTGAAGGCGCTGGATATTCCCGCAGTGGACTACATCCTGTGCCTGAACTCGACCGACCAGCACTTCGCCGCCATGGTGGAAGCGGTGGCCCCGCAGGGCAAGATCTGCAGCATCGTGGAAGCCAAGCAGCCGCTTGCCGTCGATACCCTGTTCAGGAAGAGCGCGACGCTGGTGTTCGAACTGATGTTCACCCGCTCGATGTTCGGCACGGCGGACATGGTCGAACAGCACAAGCTCTTGACGGAAGTGGCGCGCCTGATCGACGAAGGCGTGCTGCGCACCACAGTGAACGAGGTGTCGGGTGGGATCAATGCGGCCAACCTGG
>JBKHWY010000355.1:0-4966 GCA_046566285.1 Gammaproteobacteria bacterium
TGTCGTGCATGTCGCTGTCGTCGTTCGAGCGCAAGTTCAAACAGCACTTCGGCCTGACACCGAAGCAGTACATCCTGCACCTGAAGGTCCATGAGGCGTGCCGGCTGCTGCCGCAGGCGCACAGCATCGCCCGCGTGGCCGTGGAGACGGGCTTCGGCGGTCAGAGCTACTTCACCAAGCAGTTCCGCACCGTGGTCGGCATCACGCCGAAGCAGTACCAGATGTCGCTGGCGGGGCGCGGCAGCGCGCGTCGCCCACGGTCCGCCCAACCCGTCACCTGAGAGCAGTCCAATGACGTTACACGCAAACCGCGGCAATGCACGCCGCACGGCCCTGCTGCGCCTGGGCGCCCTGTGCGGCCTGACGCTGGCCGGCGATATTCCGGCGGCGCTGGCCGCGGCAAGGCGCACGCCGGCAGCGGCGCTGCTCACCGCCGACGAACTGACGCTGACCGGCGTGCTGGCCGAACTGATCATCCCCAGGACCGACACGCCGGGTGCGCTCGGCGTGGGCGCGCACCGCACCATCGATCATCTGCTGAACGCCTGCACCCTGCCCCCGGCCCAGCAAGCCTTCAAGGCCGGGCTGGCGGGCATCGACGCGGTGGCCCGCGAGCAGACCGGCAAAGGCTTCACTCACCTGCCGCAAACGCGCCAGGTGGCGCTGCTGCATGCACTCGACGAAGGAGGCGCGCCCTTCAGCCCGCAGGACCAGCAGTTCTTTCGCCAACTGAAGTCCTACACCGTGTTCGCCTACTACACCTCCGAAGTGGGCGCTTCGCGCGAACTGGCTTACCTGCCCGTGCCGGGCGGCTTCAAGACCATCAAGCTGAGCAAAACCACCCGCACGTGGGCGCTCTAATCCAGCACAGGACACAAGCCATGGAATCAGCAAAATCGATGGATCCAAAGTCCTTTTACATTAAAGAGAGCGCCGAGCAGTTCGACGCCATCGTGGTCGGCTCCGGCATCACCGGCGGCTGGGCCGCCAAGGAACTCACCGAGCGGGGCCTCAAAACCCTGATGGTCGAACGGGGCCGACCGGTCGAGCACCGCACCGACTACGTCGGCGAGAACCGCGCGCCCTGGACCATGCCCAACCGCGGCCTGGTCGACGCAAAATTAGCCGACGAGCAGTACTTCAACCAGAAGAAGTGCTACGCCTTCGACGAGCACACCAAGCAGTTCTGGATGAACGACCGCGACATGCCCTACTCCACGCCGGAGGGGCGCCCCTTCAGCTGGATTCGCGGTAACCAGCTGGGCGGCAAGTCGCTGCTGTGGGCACGCCAGTCGTACCGCTGGAGCGACCTGGATTTCGAAGCCAACCTGAAGGACGGCCACGGCGTCGACTGGCCGATCCGCTATGCGGACCTGGCGCCCTGGTACAGCCATGTGGAGCGCTTTGTCGGCATCTCCGGCGGCGTGGAAAACCTCCCCGTGCTGCCCGACAGCGAATTCCAGCCGGCCTGGGAATTCAATGCCGTGGAAGCGGCGTTCAAGAAGAAGTTCGACGCGAACTTTGGCGCCAGCCGCATGATCATGGGCCGCTGCGCCCACCTGACCAAGCCCACCGAGCAGCAGCTGGCCTTGGGACGCGGGCAGTGCCAGGCGCGTTCGCAATGCCACCGCGGCTGCTCGTTCGGCGCCTACTTCTCCACCCAGAGCTCGACCCTGCCGGCCGCGCTGGCCACCGGCCGCCTGAAGGTGGCCACCAACAGCATCGTCCACAGCGTCATCTACGACCCCAAGACCAACCGGGCCACGGGCGTGCGCGTGATCGACAGCGAGACCATGGCGACGCGCGAATACCACGCCAAGGTGATCTTCATGTGCGCCTCGACCCTGGCCACCACCGCGATCCTGCTCAACTCCACCTCCAGCAGCTTCCCCAACGGGATCGGCAATTCCTCCGGGGTGCTGGGCCACTACCTGATGGACCACCTGTACGGCGCCGGGGCATCGGGGCGCGTGGAAGGCTTCGAGGACAGCTACTACCAGGGCCGCCGCCCCACCGGGCCGATCATCCCACGCTTTCGCAACGTCACGGACAAGCATCCCGACTTCCTGCGCGGGTATTCGCTGTCGGGCGGCGCCGCGCGCGAGGGCTGGGCCGGCCACGGCAACGAGCCGGGTTTCGGCAAGGAGTTCAAGGCCCGCATCAGCCGGCCCGGCCCCTGGCACTTCAGCCTGGGCGGCTCGGGCGAAATGCTGCCGCGCTACGACAACCAGGTCAGCCTGCACCCGACCAAGAAGGACAAATGGGGCATGCCGCAGCTGCACATCGACTGCCGCTTCACCGACAACGACCTCAAGATGCAAAAGGATATCGCCGACACCGCCGCCAACATCCTCGACATGCTGGGCGTGAAGGACATCCACCAGAACATCAAGTCCGGCACCGAATGGCCGCCCGGGCTGACGATCCACGAAGTGGGCACCGCCCGCATGGGGCGCGACCCGAAGACCTCGTACCTGAACGGGAATAACCAGTCGCACGACGTGCCCAACCTGTTCGTCACCGATGGCGCCTGCATGGCCTCGGTCGCGTGGCAGAACCCTTCGCTGACCTTCATGGCCATCACCGCCCGCGCCGCCGCGTTCGCGGCAGAGCAGGTCAAGCTGGGCAAGCTCTGACAACTACAATGGAGACATGCATGAACAAGATTCGATTCGCCGTCCTCGTGGCCTTGGCCGGCGCGGCGCTGTCCGTGAACGCCGCACCGACATCCCCCAAGCTGGGCGTGCAGCTGTGGTCCGTCAAGGACGAGATCAAGCAAGACTTCGAAGGCACGCTGACGAAGATCGCCCAGCTGGGCTTCCAGGGCGTGGAGTTCGCCGGAGAGTTCGGTCCGTACAAGGACAACCCCAGCGGCTTGAAGACCTTCCTGGACAAGCACAAGCTGGCCTGCGCCGGCGCCCACATGCACATCGATAAGCTGGGCGCCGACCAGTTCGACGCCACCACCGCCTTCTACAAGACGCTTGGGTGCAGCAACCTGGTGATCTCGATGGACCAGCGCGCAGCCACCGTGGACGGCGCCGCCCAGGTGGCCAAGGAGATGAGCGCGATCGCGCCCAAGCTGGCGGCCAAGGGCATGCGCATCGGCTACCACAACCACGCGCAGGAATTCGCCGGCGACGTGGGCAAGACCCCATGGGACAAGATCGCCACCACCACGCCGAAAGCGGCCATCCTGCAGCAGGACGTGGGCTGGACCACCGTGGCCGGCAAGGACCCGGTGGCCTACGTGAAGAAGTACCCGGGCCGCACCGTGAGCACGCACTTCAAGACCAAGTTCGGTCCTGGCCAAAGCGGCACCCCGATCATCGGCCAGGACAAGACCGACTGGGCCGGCCTGACCCAGGCGGCGCGCACGGTGGGCGGGACGGACTGGCTGATCATCGAGCAGGAGGAGTATCCGAACGGGATGGGGCAGCTGGAATCGGTGGCGGCGTCGCTGAAAGGATTGCAGGCGGTGATGGCCGGGATGCCGGCGAAGTAAGCCTTCGGCCACCAGCTTAAAAACCGTCATCCCTGCGAAGGCCTTGGCGGCCCCGCAAGGATCCATAGCGCGTTCCATCAGTGATTGCGTTCCACTCTGAGCAAACGCGCTATGGATTCCCGCCTTCGCGGGAATGACGGATCAGAAGTCAGTGGTAAAAACGTCGTCCATAAGTACCCAATGAGTCTATCCGTACGCTTCAACCACATCATCAAGGAATTCGGCCCGGTGCGCGTGTTGCACGGGGTCGACTTCGCGCTCGAACCTGGCCGGGGCGTGGGCCTGCTGGGCGAGAACGGCGCCGGCAAGTCCACCCTGATGAAAATCCTGGCCGGCTATGAACGCCCCACCGGCGGCCAACTGCTCGTCGATGGCGCCCCCCGCCACTTTGCCGACGCGCGCGAGGGCGAGGCGGCCGGCATCGTCCTCATCCACCAGGAATTCAACCTGGCCGAACACCTGACCATCGCCCAGAACATCTTCCTCGGCCACGAGAAGCGCCGCGCCGGCCTGCTCGACACCCGCGCCATGGCGCGCGAGGCGGCCGCCGTCCTCGAACAGGTGGGCCTGTCCGCCAGTCCGGACACGCGCGTGGCCGACCTGATCGTCGCCGAAAAGCAGCTGGTGGAAATCGCCAAGGCGCTCGCGCGCAAGGCGCGCCTCCTGATCATGGACGAGCCCACGGCCAGCCTGTCGGCCGGCGAAACCGAGAAGCTGTTCGCGCTGATGGCGCGCCTGAAGCGCGACGGCGTCACCATCGTCTACATCTCGCACAAGTTGGATGAAATGGAAGCGCACACGGATGAAGTGGTGGTCATGCGCGATGGGAAGTTCGTCACCCGCGCCCAGACCACCGACGTGGACCGCCACCAGATGGCCAACCTGATGGTCGGACGCGAAGTGTCGGACATGTTCCAGCCCAAGGCGCGCGTGGCAGCCAGCGCCCCCGTGCTGCTGAAGGTGACCGGCTTGAGCGTGCCGGGCTGGGTGACGGACCTGAGCTTCGAGGTGCGCGCGGGCGAGATCCTGGGTTTTGGCGGCCTGGTGGGCGCCGGCCGCACCGAAGCCTTCGAAGCCATTCTCGGCCTGCGTCCCCGCAGCGCCGGCCGCATCGAGATCGGCGGCGTGCCTGCCACCATTCGCGGTCCGCGCGACGCCATGCAACTCGGCCTGACCTACCTGTCGGAAGACCGCAAGGGCAAGGGCTTGCACGTGGGCCTGGGCCTGCGCGAGAACCTGACCATGATGACGCTCGAGCGCGACGCCAGGCCCTGGCTGGACATCCAGGGCGGGCGCGCGGCGCTGGACAAGGCGATCGCCGACTTCGGCATCCGCCTGCGCGACCCCAACTGCCTGGCCCGTTCGCTGTCGGGCGGGAACCAGCAGAAGCTGGCCCTGGCCAAGTACCTGCAGTCGAACCCGCGCGTGGTGGTGCTGGACGAGCCCACGCGCGGCGTGGAC
>JBKHWY010000355.1:4976-5229 GCA_046566285.1 Gammaproteobacteria bacterium
TCCACCGCCTGGCTGCCGAAGGCCGCGCGGTGGTGGTGATCTCCTCGGAGCTGATCGAGTTGATCGGCCTGTCGCACAGCATCGCGGTCCTGCACGGCGGACGCCTGGCCGCCCTGCTCGACCATGAACACATAACCGAAGAAGAAGTGATTTCCCATGCAATCAACACCCACCACTAAGACCGCGCCCGCCCTGCCCGCGCTCGGCGCCTTGCAGGGCATCGGCCCGGTGATCGCGCTCGTCCTGCTGTGCA
>JBKHWY010000356.1:0-5200 GCA_046566285.1 Gammaproteobacteria bacterium
GCACCAGGCGCGGCAGCGCCGGGAAGATCTTGTTGTAGCGCGGCGCCTCCTCCTTCAGGCGCTCCCACATGCCGCGCCAGCCCACCTGCTCGCCCATCCAGCGCTCAAGATAGGGCTTGGCGGTCTTCCACAAATCCAGGTCGGGGTCGAGCTGGCGGCCCAGGCCCTCGATGTTGAGCAGGGTCTTCTGCAGCAGCACCAGTTGCGGCTGCACCTCGACATTGAAGCGGCGGCTGGTCTGGAACAGGCGCAGCAGGATCTGGCCGAAGGAAATGTCCTTCAGCGGGCGGTCGAAGATCGGCTCGCAGCAGGCGCGCACGGCCGCCTCCAGCTCATCGACCCGGGTCTCGGCCGGCGCCCAGCCCGATTCGATGTGCGCTTCGGCCACGCGCTTGTAGTCACGCCGGAAGAAGGCCAGGAAATTCTGTGACAGGTAATCCTTGTCGAAATCGTTCAGCGTGCCGACGATGCCGAAGTCCAGCGCGATATAGCGGCCAAAGGTTTCCGGCGCCACCGACACCAGGATGTTCCCCGGGTGCATATCGGCGTGGAAGAAGCCATCACGAAACACCTGGGTGAAAAAAATTTCCACGCCATCGCGCGAGAGCTTTTTCAGGTCGATGCCCTCGGCTTCCAGGCGGTCGATCTGGGAGACCGGAATGCCATGCATGCGCTCCATCACGATCACGCTGCTGGAGCAATAGTCCCAGTACATCTCCGGCACCATCAGCAGGGTCGAGTCGGCGAAGTTGCGGCGCAGCTGGCTGGCGTTGGCCGCCTCGCGCATCAGGTCCAGCTCGTCGTGCAGGTACTTGTCGAACTCCGCCACCACCTCGCGCGGCTTCAGGCGCTTGCTGTCGGCCCAGATGCGGCTGACCCAGTCGGCCGCGATATGCATCAGCGCCACGTCCTCGTCGATCAGCTTTTTCATGCCCGGGCGCAGCACCTTGACGGCCACTTCGGTGCCGTCGCGCAGGGTGGCAAAGTGCACCTGCGCAATGGATGCCGAGGCCACGGGAGTGCGCTCGAAGGTGCCGAACAATTGATCCGGGTGCGCGTGCAGCGAACGCGTGATCTGCGCGATGGCCAATTCGGTGGGGAATGGCGGCACCCGGTCCTGCAGCAGGGCCAGTTCGTTGGCGATGTCCGGCGGCATCAGGTCGCGCCGGGTGGACAGCACCTGGCCGAACTTGACGAAAATCGGGCCCAGTTCCTCCAGCGCCCGGCGCAGGCGTTCACCGCGCGGCGCCGTCAGGTTGCGCCAGAAAATGATGGTGTTGATCAGCTTGGCGGTGCGCGGCACCGGCAAGCCGGACATCACGATTTCATCCAGCCCGTACTTGACGGCCACGCGCAGGATTTTCAGCAGGCGCAAAAATTTCAAAATCATCAGTGATCCAGAGAGGGGTTGCCGGTCGGGGCCAGCTTCTGCTCGAGCATCTGCTCAAGCCGGGCGATGCGCTTGGTGGCGCGCTCGACGTCGTCGCGCAGGCGCACCACGCCGCTGTTGTAGTCGTCCAGATGCTTGGGGCGCAGCAGCACCGGCTGCTCTTCGGTGAGGAACTCGGCCAGGTTTTCCAGCGCCTTGCGGTGGCCAGTGCGCAGCGCCTCGGCCGCATCGCGCGCGCCGCCCACCAGCCGTCTGGCGGCAATCGGCCCGATCCAGCGTTCCAGGTCGAATTCCGCTTCCCAGCGCAGCGTGTTGCTCAGGTGCGAAATCGTGTTGGCGAACTCGGCATCGCCCTCGATCTTAACGTATGAAAACGCCCGTTCACGGTTCTGCAGGATCAGCGGCACATCGGCCAGGCGCACATGGATGGTGACGTTGGCAGGCGTCTCGGCGCTGCTCGCTTCCAGCAAACCATCGCCCGCCACCCGCATGCGCAGCGCAAAGGCGGACAGGTCGATGACGGCTTCCTTGCCCGCGTGGCGCCGCAGGATATCGCGGGCCCAGCTTTCCTGCGCGAGCAGATGGTTGATGGCCGCCGTGGCGGGCTTGCTCAGTTGGGCGGTGACGGATGAGTTGATGGGAGGCATTCTCTCGACAATAAAAAAACCGCCCGATCTGCGGGCGGTTTCGATCTTACCAGCTTACTGGAATGAAGCGGATTAGGACAGTTGCTGGATACCAGCCAGCACCCAGCCGGTGCTGCCGTCGAGCGGCTTGGACATGTTCCACACTTCCGCGAACGGCTGTGCGGGCGCATCGGCGGCCGGCTTGATCATGCCGTTGAACTTCACGCTGGCCAGATAATCATTGCCGGTGGTCTCGATGCCCAGCAGTTCGGCATCGATCGACACCACGTCGGTAAAGTCGTTGGTCGCGCCCCGTTCCTGGATCTGCATGCGCAGTTCGGCGAACACTTCCGGCGTGGTGAATTCACGCAAGTCGTTCACATCGCCCTTGTCCCAGGCCGCTTGCATGCGGATGAAGCTGGACTTGGCCTGGCGCAGGAAGGCGGCGCTGTCGAAGTCGCCCGGCACGCCCCACTGCTGGGCAGGCGGCTGGGCATAGCTGCTCGCGCTCGGCTGCTGGGCCGGCTGGAAAGCGGCCGGCTTGTTCAGGCCGGA
Source organism: Gammaproteobacteria bacterium (assembly GCA_046566285.1). Classification (GTDB taxonomy): domain Bacteria; phylum Pseudomonadota; class Gammaproteobacteria; order Burkholderiales; family Burkholderiaceae_D; genus Telluria_A. The sequence goes on from JBKHWY010000356.1 coordinate 2,572, forward strand.
GCCGATTTCAGGCGTGGCGCCGGCCGGCACCGGGTTCTGGTTGAAGCCCGAGAAAGCCGGGTTGGCCGGCGTGTCCTTGCGCTTGAACATGCGGAAGATGAAGGCGGCCGCCAGCACCAGCAGCAAGACCATCAGGATCGAACCGAAGGCGCTGCCAATGGCGCCGCCCAGGCCGAAGTGCGATGCCAGCGCGCCCAAGCCCAGGCCCACCAGCGCGCCGCCCAGGATGCCTTTCCACGGGCTCGATGGACGTGGCGCGGCCGGTGCGGGCGTGGCGCTCGGGGTGGCCGGGCGCTGCATCTGCTGCTGCGCGGGCGCGTGGTACGGCGACGGCGCCGCGCGCGACACGTTGGACGACTGGCGCCCGATCGAACGGCCGCCGCCCAGCGGACGGGCAGTTGCCTCCGCAATCATCGACATGGCGGTCACGGCGATCAGCATGCTTGCCAAGACTTTTTTCATAAACACAAATCCTCTTAAAATTTGATACCCGTATGCAGCGCGGCGACGCCTGCCGTCAGGTTGAAATACTCGACGCGGTCCAGCCCGGCCGTCTGCATCATCGCCTTCAGTGCTTCCTGGTCCGGATGCATGCGGATCGACTCGGCCAGGTAACGGTAGCTGTCGGCATCGCCGGCGATGCGCTCGCCCAGCCATGGCAACACTGCAAACGAATATACATCGTACGGCTTCTGCAGGACGGACGTTACCTTCGAGAACTCCAGCACCAGCAGCTTGCCGCCGGGTTTGAGCACCCGGCGCATTTCCGCCAGCGCCTGGTCCTTGTGCGTCATGTTCCTCAGGCCAAACGCCACGCTGACACGGTCGAAATAATTGTCCGGGAAGGGCAACTTCTCCGCGTCACAAAGCAATGTTGGGGTGACAAGGCCTTTATTCAACAGGCGATCGCGTCCCACGCGCAGCATGGATTCGTTGATGTCGGTGAGCCAGACTTCGCCCGACGGGCCTGCCTGCTTTGCGAACGCCTTGGCCAGGTCGCCCGTGCCGCCGGCGATGTCCAGGACCTTAAAGCCCGGCCGCACGCCCGCCTGGGCGATGGTGAACGCCTTCCAGATGCGGTGCAGCCCGCCCGACATCAGATCGTTCATGACGTCGTACTTGGAGGCGACCGAGTGGAAGACCTTGGCAACTTCTTTGACTTTTTCTTCTTCGGCGACGGTCTTGTAGCCGAAATGGGTGGTGTTGGTCATGGTGGCGGTGCTCGTTGAGTGTGTCCGCATTATACAAGCGGCGCTGTTTTTCCCTGACTCGACCGGGGCCGATTGCCGGGTTTTTCGACGCGGCGCGCCGCTGCAGTTACGATATCGGGTAACGCTTCGACGACTCAGGAGACCCATGAACAAGAAAGCCATCCCCGCCCTTCTTGGCGCCGTGCTGCTGACCGCCCTGTCGGCCTGCGGCGACAAGAATGGTCCCAACGAAAAGAACCTGGGCGCCGCTGTCACCCAGTATTTCGCCAAGAAAGGCGAACTGTGCCTGGAGACGATCACCTGGCCGGTGGACGTGTATGCGACCGACCTGCGCCAGATAAAGGTGTACCCGGACGGCGTCGCGGGCCAGATGGCCGCGCTGGAAGCGGCCGGGCTGGCCAAGGGCGAGGACGTGGAAGCGCCGGGCAAGCCCAAGGTACGGCGCTACACGCTGGCGGACGCGGCCAAGCCGTTCGTCCGCGAGACTAAGCCCGGCCAGTTCAACATTTGCGGGGGGCGCAAAACGCTGGACAAGGTGGTGCGCTGGGACGATCCGAAAAAGGTGGGCGACCATCTGGAAACGGGTGTGGTCTACACCTATGCGATCGCCAACCTGCCTGAATGGGCGAAGAAGCCGCAGATGCAGGAAGCGTTTGGCCCGCTGGGGGACGCGGTGAAAGGGCAGCGCTCGGCCAAGGAGAAGCTCGCCGTCAGGCAGACGGCGCAGGGCTGGGAAGCGCTCTGACAGATGAGCAAGATTAATCTCGATCGGACGTCACATCATCAGCACGCATGCGCTCCGCAAGCCGTACCCCGAAATAAGCTGCAGCCGTCCAGAAAACGACGATTGGCAGCATGACGAATGCGTATCCCCAGGTAGCGGCAATGAACGGCACCAGAAAGGCACAGCCTGCGCAGAATACGGCAAGGCAGAAGGCGCTCATGCTGCGCCTGACTGCCGACCACGATCCGAAAAGCAGCCCGAGGATGAAACCGATGGCCACGGCTACGACACTTATCTCAGTGGGCGAGTGCTGAGCCATCACGCGATACACCATGACCACCGCAGTAAAGGCTGCAATGAATCCACCGATAAATACCAAGGCTGGTCGCATCGATAATCCTTGGAGAGTGCTGAACTAAATCAGCTTGCGAAAATGTTACGGCAAGTCTGCGCTGAATTCAACGAGATTTGCGGTGTGGAGCAGTCCCTCGGCTCAGGCGAGATGAGCGTCGGCGCAAGCCTGGTGGTCTGTCTGCGTTACACGAATGATCGCCTCTGCTGGGATGTTGATTCTTCTGAGTTCACTGTTGGCCATAATCTTCCTTTTTTGGCCCGGATACCGGTCGGGTTTTGGGGCGCACCCGCCGAAGCTTTCCTCGGCTGTTCGGTCTCTGTGCCTGGAGCGCCTTGAGGG
>JBKHWY010000357.1:0-5195 GCA_046566285.1 Gammaproteobacteria bacterium
GAAGGCCAGAACCCATTGCGCGCTGGCTCAGAGTGGAACCACGCCACTGACTGAGTGCGCCATGGATTCTGGCCTTCGCCAGAATGACGGTGCTAAGTGTGCAGGTGTATGCGAACGCTACATCCGTCGCTGGTTTTGCAACGCCCTCCTGCGCCAGGACGAGGGTCTTCAGGCCAAGGGCGATGTGGGCGATGCGACCCTGCCGCATTAACTTGCAAAAACCAGAACAAGCACCACATGCCCCCAAATGGTTTTGTGGTGACAAGCCGGTGCTAGAATACAGCGCTGCTTTTTTACACAGTTTTTTAACAATCGGAGTTTCCGTGTTTATTTCGAACGCTTATGCGCAAGCGGCCGGTCCTGCCGGCGATCCTGGTCTGATGGGCAACCTGTCGACTTTCCTGCCGCTGATCCTGATGTTCGTGGTCATGTACTTCCTGATGATCCGTCCTCAGCAGAAGAAGGCCAAGGAACACCGCTCGATGATGGATGCGCTGGCCAAGGGCGACGAAGTGGTCACCATCGGCGGCGTGCTGGGCCGCGTGGTCAAGGTCAACGAAGGCTACGTCACGCTGGAAGTATCGACCGGTACCGAGATCGTGGTGCAGAAGCATGCTGTCACCACCCTGCTGCCGAAGGGCACGCTGAAGTCGCTGTAATCAACTCACCGCTGAGTCATTATGAATCGCTACCCCGTCTGGAAATACGTCCTCATCGTCATCGCGCTGCTGCTCGGCGCGCTGTACACGGCGCCTAACTACTTCGTCGAATCGCCGGCCCTGCAGATCACGACCGGCAAGGCGACTGTGAAGGTCACCTCCGCCACCACCGACCAGGTGGCCAGTGCGCTGAAGATGGAAGGCATCCCCGCCGAAGGCATTTCACTGGACGGGACCGGCGCTTCGACGTCGGTGCGGGCGCGCTTCAAGAGCACCGATGAACAGTTCAAGGCCAAGCTGGCGCTTGAAAAGGACCTCAACCGCGACCCCGCGGACCCCGACTACATCGTCACCGTCAACCTGGTGAAGAACACCCCGGCATGGATGCAGGCGCTGGGCGCCAAGCCGATGAACCTGGGCCTGGACCTGCGCGGCGGCGTGCACTTCCTGATGCAGGTGGACGTGGCCGCGGCCGCCGAAACCAAGATCAAGGGCATCCAGGCCAGCGTGCGCAGCCTGCTGCGCGACAAGAACGTGCGCCACGCCGGCATCGAGCGCAGCGGCCAGAACGTGGTGGTGAAGTTCCGCGACGCCGAGACCCGCACCCGCGCCCGCGAAGCCCTGGCCGGCCAGCAGGAATTGCTGCTGACCGACGGCGCCGATGGCGCCGACCTGAAGCTGGTCGTCGGCCTCAAGCCGGACGCGCTCAAGCGCACCACCGAAGAAGGCGTCAAGCAGAACATCGCCACGCTGTCCAAGCGCGTGAATGAACTGGGCGTGTCCGAGCCGATCATCCAGCAGCAGGGCCCGGACCGCATCGTCGTGCAGCTGCCCGGCGTGCAGGACGTGGCGCGCGCCAAGGACATCATCGGCCGCACCGCGACCTTGGAGCTGCGCATGGTGGACGACACCATCGTGCCCGGCACCGAAACCACGGCCACCATTCCGCTGAACTCGGAACTGTTTACCGCGGCCCAGGGCGGCCCGATGGTGCTGTCCAAGGACGTGGTGCTGACCGGCGACTACATCTCCAGCGCCGTGGCCAGCATGGACCAGCACCAGCAGCCGGCCGTGTCGCTCGACCTGAACGGCGATGGCGGACGCAAGATGCGCGAAGCCACCCGCGAGCGCATCGGCAAGCGCCTGGCCATCCTGCTCAAGGAAAAAGGCAAGTACACCATCCTGTCGGCGCCGACCATCCAGAGTGAACTGGGCGGCTCCTTCCAGATCACCAATATGGGCAGCACCGAAAGGGCCGCCGAACTGGCGCTGCTGCTGCGCTCGGGCGCCCTGTCGGCGCCGATGGAAGTGGTGGAAGAGCGCGTGATCGGGCCGCAACTGGGCGCCGAGAACATCGCCAAGGGCCTGTACTCGACCCTGTACGGCTTCATCGCGATCGGCATCTTCATGATCATCTACTACCACCTGTTCGGCTTTTTCAGCGTGCTGGCGCTGGCCTCGAACCTGCTGTTCCTGCTGGCGCTGCTGTCCGCCATGGGCGTGACCTTGACCCTGCCGGGTATCGCGGCAATCGCGCTGGCGCTCGGTATGGCAATTGACGCCAACGTCCTGATCAACGAGCGTATCCGCGAGGAGCTGCGCGCCGGGAACACGCCGCAGGCCTCGATCGCCGCCGGCTTCGACCGCGCCTGGGCCACGATTCTCGACTCGAACGTGACCACCCTGATCGTCGGCCTGGCCCTGTGGGCCTTCGGTTCCGGTCCGGTGCGCGGCTTCGCGGTGGTGCACTGCCTGGGCATCCTGACCTCGATGTTCTCGGCCGTGTTCGTGTCGCGCGGCGTGGTGAACCTCTGGTACGGCCGCAAGAAGAAGCTGGCCGGCGTGTCGATCGGTACCGTCTGGACTCCTGGCCTGTCGGTCAAGAACTAAGCAGCACTTATTAGCCAATACAGCACAACAGGATTCAAGATGGAATTTTTCCGAATCAAGAAAGATATTCCCTTCATGCGCCACGCGTTGATTTTCAACGTGATCTCGGCGCTGACCTTCGTGGCGGCCGTGTTCTTCCTGGCCACCAAAGGGTTGCACTTCTCGGTCGAATTCAAGGGCGGCACCGTGATGGAGCTGAAGTACCCGAAGGCGGCCGACCAGGAGAAGATTCGTGGCCAGCTGATCAAGCTCGGTTACGAGCAGCCTGAAGTGGCCAGCTTCGGCACCGCGCAGGACGTCATGCTGCGCCTGCCGATCATCAAGACCGTGACCGGCTCGACCGGCTCGCAGCTGATCTTCAATTCGCTGTGCGCGGCCGAAGGCGGCGCCCCACGCAGTGTGCAAAAAGTGGGCGACAAGGGCCAGCCGGAGACCAAGACGAGCTGCTTCAACGCGGCCGGCGCCGAGCTCCTGACCTTGCAGCGGGTCGAATTCGTCGGCCCGCAGGTGGGCGACGAATTGGCGCAAAACGGCTTGAATGCCCTGATCATGGTGATCATCGGCGTGATGGCCTACCTGGCCATCCGCTTCGAGTGGAAGTATGCCGTCTCGGCCATCATCGCCAACCTGCACGACGTGGTGATCATCCTGGGCTTCTTCGCTTTCTTCCAATGGGAGTTCTCGCTCACCGTGCTGGCGGCCGTACTGGCCGTGCTGGGCTACTCGGTCAACGAGTCGGTGGTGATTTTCGACCGGATCCGCGAGAACTTCCGCAAGCAGCGCAAGGCCACCGTGCATGAGGTGATCGACAACGCCATCACCAGCACCATCTCGCGCACCATCATCACCCACGGCTGTACCCAGATGATGGTGCTGTCGATGCTGTTCTTCGGCGGCGCGACGCTGCACTACTTCGCCATCGCGCTGACCATCGGTATCCTGTTCGGTATCTATTCGTCGGTGTTCGTGGCCGCCGCCATTGCCATGTGGCTGGGCGTGAAGCGCGAAGACTTGATCAAACCGATCAGGGAAAAGGACGAGACCGACGGCGCTGTCGTGTAAAGCGCTTGACCTGACATGCCGCCTTACCCAGGCGGCATTTTTTTTATCCGTTTTCCTCCCCTTGACCCATGCCCAATGACCCCATGTCCGGCCTGACCCACCTGCTCACACGCCTGATGTTGGCGCTGCTGGCCGCATCGCTGGCCGCCTGCAGCTCATCCGAACCGCTGGTCGTCGTCACGCAAGATCCGCAGCCGTGGCCGACGGCCGCGCCGGCCGATGTCGGCATCGATGGCGCCCGGCTCGAGCAGGCCGTGGCCAGCCTGCCGGCGCCGGCCGAACACGGCATGCACAGCATGCTGGTGCTGCGCCGGGGGAAGCTGGTGCGGGAGGTGTACTGGAACGGCTATGGCCGCGACATCCAGCAGGATCTGCGCTCGGCCACCAAGAGCATCACCGCGCTGCTGACGGGGATTGCCATCGACCGCGGTGCGATCGCCGGCGTGGGCCAGCCGCTGCGCACCTACCTCAAGGCGGCCTATCCCGCCGCCCCTGCGCTCGCGCACGACATCACCCTGGAACACTTGATGACCATGCGCAGCGGGCTGGCCTGCGACGACCGCGATGCCGCCTCGCCAGGCCAGGAAGACCGCATGTACCGCCAGCGCGACTGGGTCGGCTACTTCCTGAACCTGCCCGTCGCGCATGCGCCCGGCGCAGACACCCACTACTGCACTGGCGGGGTGGTGACCCTCGGCCGCATCATCGCGGAAGCCACCCGCCAGCCCATCCCCGCCTTTGCCGAGGAAGCCCTGTTCGCGCCGCTCGGCATCGTGGGGACGCGCTGGGCGCAGTTCGACGGCGGTGGCCAAACCGATACGGGCGGACACCTGAAGCTGCGTCCGCGCGACCTGGCCAAGATCGGGCAGCTGGTGCTGCAGCAGGGCCGCTGGAACGGCCGCCAGCTGGTCTCGGCGGAATGGATCGCGCAAGCGACGCGCGAGCATACGCGCATCGAGGACCGGCGCATGCCGTACGGTTACCTGTGGTGGCTCAGCCCGACCGTGCACCATGGGAAGCAGGTGCAGGTCGCTTACGCCAGCGGCAATGGCGGGCAGTACCTGTTCGTGGTGCCTGAACTGGAGCTGGTGGTGGTGTTCACCGGCGGGAACTACAACTCGTCCAAGGCCGGCCTGCCGTTCAAGGTGATGAGCGGCTTCATCCTGCCTGCCGTGCAGTAGCGGGGGCAGCAGCCGCTCAGTCGACGATCACCCACCCCGCCGCGCCCAGCCAGAACAGGCCCAGTCCCACCAGCCACCAGTATTGGGGATTCAAGCCCCGGTGCAGGGTATGCCGGTGCGGACGGCGCGCGTCCACGAACACGTCGATGGGACGGCCGGGGACGTACGGCGCGCCGAAGCGCTCGGCGTTGGCACGGCTGCTGACGTCGCCGCCCAGCGCGCGCGAGCCCCGGTGCACCACGCCCTGAAACACGTACAGGTAGTGCAGGTGGGCGGAATAGGTCGGCGTGTCGCGCTGGGAGCCATGCTTGAAGATGGTCACCTCGACCACCTCGCCGCCCTCGGCCGCCGCACGCTCGGGGTCGCCCAGCACGGCGACGTCGAGCCCGGTGGCGCGCAGGCG
>JBKHWY010000358.1:0-5163 GCA_046566285.1 Gammaproteobacteria bacterium
TGCCATCGAAGCGGCCGCCGCCGCCCAACTGCCCGCCGGCACCCTGATGCAGCGCGCCGGCCAGGCTGCAGCAGCGGCCGCGCGCGCGATGCGGGCCGGCGCCGGCGGCCCGGTGCTGGTGCTGGCCGGCCCCGGCAACAATGGCGGCGATGCGCTGGAGGCGGCCGCTGAACTCGCCGCGGCCGGGGTCGAGGTGGCGGTGATCCACCTTGAAGGCGGCGCCCGCTCGCCCGAGGGCGCCGCTGCGCTTGCACGGGCGCGCGCCAGCCGCGCGCGATTCATCGATGACCTGGCGGACGCCTCCGGCTGGACAGTGGCCATCGACGGCCTGTTCGGCATTGGGCTGCAGCGTCCACTGGACGGCCGCGCACGGCACCTGGTCGAGGCCCTGAATCGGAGCGGCCGGCCCGTGCTGGCGCTCGACGTGCCCACCGGGCTCGATGCCGATACGGGCGCGGTGATCGGCGCCGATGGCGTGGCCGTCCAAGCCACCCGCACCCTCACCTTCATTGGCGACAAGCCGGGACTGCATACGGGCGCGGGGCGCGACCATGCCGGCGCCATTGACGTGGCGGACCTCGGCATCGATGCTGCACTGCTGCCGGAACCCGAAGCGCGGCTGGCGGAGCTGGCCCTGTTTCGCCGCTGCCTGCAGGCGCGCCCGCACGCCAGCCACAAGGGCACCTTCGGCGATGTGGCCATTGTCGGCGGCGCCCAGGGCATGCTGGGCGCGGCGATGCTGGCCGCGCGCAGCGCCCTGTACGCGGGCGCCGGGCGGGTGTTTGCCGCCACCCTCGATGCGGCCCCGCCGTATGACCCGGTGCACCCGGAGATCATGGTGCGCGCCGCGTCCGGCTTCAAGGCAGCTCGCGCGGTGCTGGTGCTCGGCCCCGGCATGGGGGACTCCGCCCAAGCCATGCGCGTGCTGGCCGAGGGCTTGCAGTCCGACGCCGCCGTGGTCGCCGACGCAGACGCCCTGAACCTGATCTCCGCCAGCGTCGACTTGCAACAGCGGCTGGCGGCCCGTGCGCGCAACAGCATCCTGACCCCGCACCCGCTGGAGGCGGCGCGGCTGCTGGGTGTCACCGCCGCCGTGATCCAGCACGACCGCCTGGCCGCCGCGCGCGAACTGGCGGCCCGCTTCGACAGCATCGTGGTGCTCAAGGGCTCGGGCACGATCGTCGCCCATCCGGATGGACGCCTGACGATCAACCCGACCGGCAATCCGGCGCTGGCCACCGGCGGCACGGGCGACGTGCTGGCCGGCCTGACAGGCAGCCTGCTGGCGCAGGGCTGGCCGGTGTGGGAAGCGGCCGTTGGCGCCGTGTGGCTGCACGGCGCGGCCGCCGACCGCCTGGTCGGCAGCGGCGTCGGCCCCATCGGCATGACGGCAGGCGAACTGCCCGCGGCCGTACGTAGCCTAATGAACTATATCGTTTCCAATGGGAGCTATGCCGAAACGGTATGATTAATTCGCTACACAACCGGGCCAAATAATCACGCACCTGCGCGTTCGCGGCCCACCGCCCCCCATTTCTGCTCAGTTCGATGATTGTTTCGCCAGCGCCCTGCAAGCACGCGCGCGGCGTCCCTACACTAAGCCAGGCGTTGTCGGATCGGCATCCATGCCCTTCCTTCAACGTTCTATAAAAATCATAAACGTCGGCTTGATGGAGGAGATGAATCATGAGGGGACAATCCAATGCGGCCATGCGCCGCACGCAGTTGAGCGTCGCGGTATCGCTGGCGCTGGCGTCGCTGGTATCGAACGCAGTCGCGCAGGAGCAGAGCGTGGCCGCCGAAGGTGAAGTGGCCAAGGTCACCGTGGTGGGCGCGCGCGCGTCGCAGCAGTCGGCCATCGACCGCAAGAAGAATGCGGCCACGGCGCTCGATTCCATCATCGCGGAAGACGTGGGCGCGTTCCCCGACCGGAACGTGGGCGAAGCGATTTCGCGCGTGGCCGGCATCGCGCTGGACCGGGGCGACTTCGGCGAAGGGGTGAACGTCTCGGTGCGCGGCAATGGGCCGGACCTGACGCGTGTGGAGATCGACGGCCAGGGCGTGCAGGCCGGCGGAGCCAACCTGGACGGACGCGGTGAAGGACGCGGCGTCGAATTGCGCGAACTGTCATCGGACCTGATCAAGAGCGTGGACGTGGTCAAGGGCTCGACGGCGGAAATGACGGAAGGCTCGCTCGGGGGCGGCATCATCATCAAGACCCGCACGGGCCTGGACTTCAAGAAGCGCTTCTATTCGCTGCGCCTGTCCGGCGGGGCGAACACCATCAACAAGGAGATCACGCCCGACCTGAACCTGGTCCTGGCGGACAAATTCCTGAACGACCGCCTCGGCATCGTCTTCAACGGCAACAGCTCCAAGCTCTCCAACGAAGGTCATTCGATGACGGCGGGCGGCACCAACAACACGGCCGGCAAGCTGCGCCTGCTGGACTTCGACAACTCGCCCGACAAGACCTTCAGCTACGACCCGAATCTGCTCACCCGCAGCGACGCCAGCGCCGACACGCCGATTGCCGTAACCGACCTGCCCGAAGGCGTGGACGGTTTCGGCTCGACCCCGCGCTCGATCCTGACCCGCTCGGCGGCGGCCAAGACCAAGGCCGACTGCTACGCCGCCTTCCCTGCTCTGACGGCTGCCCAGACCGCATCGCTGCCGGAGGGGAAAGGCCGCAACAACGCCATCACCCAGCGCGGCAACGAGCTGCTGTCGTGCCTGAACCAGTGGAACGACTTCACCCCCAACCTGATCCGCTATTTTGTGAAGCGCCAGGTGGACGAGCGCAAGAGCGGCGACCTGCGCGTGGACTTCAAGGTCAACGAGGCGCTGACCGTGTATGCCAAAGGCAGCGCATCGAAGCGCTCGATCGACGAATACAACGGCAACTACAGCCTGGGCGGACTGACCGTCAACCCGGCCAACGTGATTACCTCGAACGGGTCGGTGCCGGCATATACCGAAACCCCGGACGGCGTGCGCACGGCCACGCCCGGCATCGGCTACTACACCTATCCGAGCACCGCCTCCTTCCGGGCCAACAAGATGCCGGCGTCGGGCGCGATCGCCAACGTCGATCCGTCCTCGGTGGTGGTGGACGAGAACCACCACGTCACCAAGTACACCATCACCGATGGCGTGGCCGGCACCGACATGACCAAGAGCCATATCGACACCGACGCCCAGTACTTCCAGGCCGGCGGCACCTACCGCAACGGCGGCTTCAAGGCCGAGTTCTTCGGCGGCGATGCGCGCTCCAAGCTGCGCCGCATGGACCGGCGCGTGTCGGTGGGCCAGAACTACGGCCGCGCCACCATCAGCGTCCTGCCCGATGGCAGCTACGGGTATGAGTTCCCGGCCGACAGCACCTTCAACCAGCTGGACTACGACGCCTACGCGCGCCTGTCCACGCAAGCCAAGAGCGATGCGGTGAACGCCTCGCCCACCAACCCGGTTGCCATTCCCGCCTACACCTCGGCACAGAAGCCGCTGGTGACGCCATCCATTCCGCTGTCGCTCTTGAACGCGCGCGAGACGCGCACCGGCGAGCGCACCGGCAAGCTCGATCTGAGCTTCGCGCCGAATACCGACCGGCTGCCGTTCGTGAGCACGCTCAAGGCCGGGGTCAAGTACACCGACGCCACCAACAAGAGCTGGTTCACGGGCGGGCAAACCCTGCAGGACCCGGTGGGCACTTTCGGCAAGGCGGGCTTCCAGCCCGGCGTCTACCTGCCCAACAATAACCTGCGCAGCACCGTAATCGGCTGCCAGGATACGCCCGGATCGCTGGCGCCCGGCGGGCAGAAGTGCCAGTACGGCTACAACCCCAGCACCAACCCGACCACCGCGCTGCAGGGCCAGATGGTGCTGACCCCGCAGCAGTACCGCGACCTGATCGCCCAGTCGCTGGTGGCCGCGCCCAACGCGCAGTTCTACCACGGCTCGAAAGACCGCCCGGCCGGCATGCTCGATGGCTGGACCACGTTTGATGTCGACAAGTTCTATCAACTGGCCGGCCTGCCGAACTTCAATCTCGACTGCCTGAAGGCGTGCGTGGGCAGCGACGGCAAGACCTATGCCCAGCCTTTCGAAGCCTTCCGCGAGAAGACCACGGCCGGCTACCTGATGGGCGAGTTCGACATCGACCGCATTCCCTTCACCAGCCTGGCGCTGCCGTTCGGGATGCAGTTGTCGGGCAACGCGGGCGTGCGCTACGTGAAGGTCGATGCCCAGGGCAGCGGCTTCCTCACCTTCACTTCGATTCGCAAGGTGCAGGGCGCCTATGACCCGGCCAATCCAAGCGCGCCCGGCGGCACCGTCAGCACCACCTATCGCAAGTCGACCACGATCACCAGCAAGACCACCGACTGGATGCCGATCTATAACCTGGCCCTGTGGGCCGTGCCGGACCAGCTGGTGTTCCGCTACAACCACGCCAAGACCATCGCGCGCCCCGGCATCAGCCGCCTGCTCCCCTCGGGCACCTGCATCTACGACGAGCGCATCGCCAACGCCGAGGATGGCGACAGCGCCACCGGCGACCAGCGCTGTACCGGCACGATGGGCAACCCGGGCCTGAAGCCCTTCACCAACAGTAACCGCAACCTGAGCGTGGAGTGGTACGCCAACCGCGACACCATGTTCTCGGCCGCCGTGTTCCGCCAGGTCGGCAAGATCGGTCCGGGCACGCTGGTGGTGACCAAGCAGCATGCGCGCCCGTTCGCCGGCTCGGACGCGGTCGACCCAGGCACGGGCGTGCCGCTGCGCGACCTGGAGTTCACCTTCAACCAGTGGGAAAACCAGCCGGCGACCACCCGCAAGGGCGTGGAGTTCGCCACCAAGACAGCGTTCACCTTCCTGCCCTCCTACCTGCGCTACACGGGGCTGGATGCCAACTACACGCGCAACAAGTCCACCAGCAGCGCGGCCACCGCGCGCGACCTGCTCGGCGGCGGCGTCGGCCTCCTGCACCAGCAGCGACTCCAGGCCGGACTCGACGGCGACCTTGAGGTCGCGCTCCGGGGCGACCGCCCGCCACTCGGCCAGGACGGCGCAGCTGGCCTCGAGGACGTACCGGCCGAGGCGGCCGATCAGGCCCGCGCCGGCGACGTCGAGACCCTCAAGGGTGTCGAGCTGGACGGCAAGACC
>JBKHWY010000359.1:0-5153 GCA_046566285.1 Gammaproteobacteria bacterium
GAGATCACCGAAGGCTTGCTGCTGCATCCCTCCTCGACCGTGAACAAGACCCTGATGCAGTACGCCCAATCGGGCATGCGGCTGGCCATCGACGACTTCGGCACCGGCTACTCGTCCATGTCGTACCTGCACAAGTTTCACATCGACTACCTGAAGATCGACCAGTCCTTCGTGCATGACATCGAGACCAATGCCAGCCACCGCACCATCGCCGAAACCATCATCATCATGGCGCACCGGCTGGGGCTGGAAGTCATTGCGGAGGGCATCGAGACGCACGGGCAGATGGAGATCCTGGTGCGCGGGGGCTGCGACTACGGCCAGGGCTACTATTTCTCCCGGCCCGTGCCCGAGCCGCAGCTGCTGGACATGCTGGGGCGCCAGTTCATCCACTGAACCTGGGCAGGGCAGCTGCTAGCGGACGTACGGCTTGAACGCTTCCTGCAGCTCGGGCGAGAGCCGGCGCAGGTCGATGCGCTGGCGGGCGATGGCCGCGCGCAAGCGGTCGGCGCCGCCCAGCGCCCGCACCAGCCGGCGCGCCAGGTCGTGCGCCAGCTGCTGCATCACTTCGCCCGGCACCTGCGCGGGGTCGTTCACGGCGAAGGCTTCGCGGGCCGGATCGCCATTGCAGGCGCTGCCGGACACCTGGTAGAGCCCGCCGTCCTCGGGCTGGAAGTACAGTCCTTCGCCCGCTTCCGGACTGCGCCGCTTGAAGTAACCGTTCACCAGGTAGTAGGTGGAGGTGGCCGACCTGGCCATGCCGAAGATCCACTGGCGCCCGCTCCAGCTCTCGTTATCGGCCATCTGCACGCACAGGGCGCGCACATCGTCGGGCAGCACGTCCAGTTGCGCGCCGGCGGCCGGCAGGCGCAGGCCGAGAATGGGTTCCTGCACGTAGCGCGGGCGCTGGTTGCTCTCGGCGGCGCCGGCGCCCGCGCCCACGGCAGCCAGCAGGAGGGTGGCGCACAGGCGCCGGGGGAGGGTGGACGACATGGCTGGGGCGTGTGGGTTCGGTTGGCTTAACACAAAAGCAAGATTAGCATATTTCCTTTGTGCAATGCAATCGATGGCCTGGCGGCGCTGACGCTGCGTTACACTCGCTGCGCAAGATCGATCAAGCGGCCAGGCGCGTGTGCCGGCATGCTGTGCGCAGTGTTTCGAGGAACTCGAATGAACCCCATTCCATGAATCCCATCAAAAAAGCGCTCTGGACCATTGAAACCCACCTGCGGGCCGAGCTGTCGCTGGACACGGTCGCCCGGGTGGCCGGCGTGTCCAAGTTTCACATGGCAAGGATGTTCGCCCTGGTCACGGGCATGCCGATGATGAGCTACGTGCGCAGGCGCCGGCTGTCGGAGGCGGCGCGGGCCCTGGCCGCCGGGGCGCCGGACATCCTGGCGGTGGCGCTGGAATCGGGGTACGGGTCCCACGAAGCCTTCACCCGCGCGTTTCGCGACCAGTTCGGCATGACGCCGGACGCCTTGCGCGCGCTGGGCCATCTCAACACCATTACATTGACGGAGGCCATCTTGATCGACGACATTCCCAGCATGGAACTTGCGGAACCCGTGCCCGAAACCCTGGGCGAACTGCGCTTTGCAGGCCTGGGCCAATACTTCGGCGCCAACGAGCGCGGCGGCATCCCCGCGCTGTGGCAGCGCTTTGCCCCTTCCATCGGCCGGGTGCCCGGGCAGGCGCCGGGCTACACGGCCTACGGCGTGGTGTACGACGCCGCCAGCGATGGCAGCATGCACTACCTGTGCGCCGTCGCGCTGGAGCAGGGCGCGCCGGCGCCGGAAGGCTTCGACGCCTTGACGGTGCCTGCGCACCACTACCTGCGCTTCACGCACAGCGGGCATGTGTCGGGCCTGAGCGCGACCTTCATGGCCATCTTCGGCCGCTGGCTGCCGGCCTCCACCTACGTGACGGACGAGGCGCCGCTGCTGGAGCGCTACACGGAGCGCTTCGATGCCCGTACCGGGCGCGGGGACATCGATATCCTGGTGCCGGTCAAGTATGCGGGCGCCGGCGCGTCAGGCGCCTGAACTGGCCAGGATCCTGCCCAGCGCCTCGGTATCGACGGGCTTGACCAGGTGGTAGTCGAACCCGGCCGAGGCGGCCAGCTCGCGGTCGTTCTGCTGGCCGTAGCCGGTGATGGCCACCAGCACCGCATGCTCCGTTTCCGGCTGCGCGCGCAGGCGCTGGGCCAGTTCGTTGCCGTCCATGTCGGGCAAGCCGATGTCCAGCAGGCACACCTGCGGTGATTCCTGCCGGGCCCGCTCCAGCGCCGGCACCGGGCGGTGCTCGACCGTCACCTGATGGCCGCCTTCCTTGAGCAGCATGGCCAGCATCGAGGCCGCGTCCACATTGTCATCGACCACCATGATGCGCAAGCCGTGCGTGTCGGCAGCCGCGTGCGCCGCAGGTGCATGCGGGTCGTCGACGCGGGCGGGCTCGTGCAGGCGCGGCAGGCAGACGGTGAAGCGGCTGCCACGGCCGAGCCCGTCACTGGCGCACGCCACCGTGCCGTGGTGCAGTTCGACCAGCCGCTTGACCAGGGCCAGCCCCAGGCCAAGCCCACCGGCCGAGCGGTCCGAGCTGCGCTGTTCCTGGGCGAACAGGTCGAAGGCGCGCGCCGTCAGCTGCGGCGACATGCCGATGCCGTTGTCGGCGATGTCGATGCGCACGTGCTGCGACTCGACCTGCATCCCCAGCGTGATCTGCCCGCCCTCGCCGGTAAACTTGGCGGCGTTGTTGAGGATATTCGCCACCACCTGCACCAGCCGCTTGCGGTCGCCGGGGACCAGGGCGCCCTCCAGCGGCAGGTTCAGCTGCAGTTGCTGCGCGCGCGAGCGCATCAGCGGGGAGACCTGTTCGACGGCGTCGTGGACGATCTGGCGCAGGTCGACGGGGACCTTGTCCAGTTCGATCTGGCCCCAGCGCACCCGCGAGACGTCCAGCAGGTCGTCGATCAGGCCCGTCATGTGGCGCACCTGGCGGCTGATGATGCGGCTGGTCTGCTGCACCCGGCTCTCGTCCAGCTTCATCATCTGCAGCAGTTCGGCGGCGGCGCCGATGGGGGCGAGCGGGTTGCGCAGCTCGTGCGCGAGCATGGCCAGGAATTCGTCCTTGCGGCGGTCGGCGTCGCGCAGTTTTTCTTCCGCTTCCTTGCGCGCGGTAATGTCGCTGGCGGCGCCGATCCATTCGTAGATGTTGCCCTGGGCGTCGAGCATGGGCACAGCCCTGGACCAGACCCAGCCATAACTGCCATCGGCGCGGCGCACGCGGTGTTCCAGTTCAAACAGCGATTTGTTATGGATCGCGCGTTCGATGGCGGCGTGAATGCGGTCCTGGTCTTCGGCCGGGATATAGGCGTCGATCCAGAACCGGGTCGGGTCAACCGTATCCTGCAGGAAGCCGCGCCCTTCCAGTTGGTTCAGCTCGGTCCAATCCGGACTCATGCGATAGACCACGTCATTGGTGGCGCTGACCAGGGCGCGGTAGCGTTTCTCGCTTTCATTGCGAGCCATTTCCAGCCGCACACGGTCGGTCACGTCCGTCGTCGTGTGCGAGATGCAGATGACCTGTCCGTCGTCGCCGAACAGGGGGGGGCTGGTGGCGCTCCAGTAGCGCTCCTCGAAGCCCATGCTGCCGTCCGGCAGCTTGACGGGGATGGGGTAGCGCTGGGCCGGCATCACGTCCGGCACGCCGGTGGCCAGCACGCGCGCGAGCGAGGCGCGCAGGTCGGCTTCGCCCGTATCGAACGGATCGTCCGGATTGCTGGGGAAGGCGACGAACAGGCTGACGCCCACCAGGTCTTCGCGGCGGCGGCCGGAGGCGCGCAGGAACACATCATTTACCGCCAGAATAATCGCCTCGGGCGTGGGCGACAACAGATAGTTGCCTACCGGAGCAGAGCGAAAGATGGCTTCATAGAGCGCGGCGGAAATCATCGTCAGTCAAAGCCAAGGCCGGTTGGAGTACGTCCGTACAGGATGCATGTCCAGGCAATCTTAGCTGATTACATCGGTCCGCTGGCGCGAGCCTGCAAGCGTGCGCGCCGACCTGCGCCGAACCTGCGCCGCTAGCCGCGTCCGAGCAGGGCCAGCACGCGTTCGCGGTTCACGCCCACCAGGGCGGAGGTAATCGCCAGCAGCGATGCGTAATCGTGGCTGGCCGCCGCGGCGCTGAAGTCCTGTGCGCTCAAGGCTAGGTCGGCCGGGCTCAGCTCCGGCTCCACGGCGCGCTGGCTGGCCGCGCTGAGGGCGTTGCTGGCGGCTGCCTGCGAACGGCGCACCCGTTCCAGCGCCTGGGTCACTTCGCGCAATTGCTGGCGCAGCGCTTCGGTGTTGGCGCCGTCGAGCTGGGTCAGCGCCAGGCCGCTCCCGACCGGCTCGGCCTGCACCCGCCCACGGCCCGACACGGCCAGGCCGTCGCGCACCGCCGGCCAGTTGATTTCCTCGGTGCTGAAGGTGAGTTCACCCCCTTCGCCGAGCGCGGCGCGCACGTTCAGGGGCGCGAGCGCGCGATCGAGTTTGGCGACGATCTGGGCGCCGTCCATGCCGGCTTCCAGGGTGGTGGCCAGCTGCGGGCCGCCGGCGCTGCCCACCGAGAACGCCAAGGTGAGGGGCGCGGCCGCCTGCACCGCCTTCACGTCCAGGCCGCCAATGCGAAACGCCTGGCGCGCCGGCTGGCCGGCGGCGAACTCCAGGCGCGCATCGAGGCTGCCGCCCGCGCGGGCGCTGCGCTGGGCCAGCGCGGCCGCCAGCTGGCGCACGCGCGCTTCCAGTTCCGCCGTGTTGGCGGTGCCGGACAGGCGCGCCGACAGCTGCGACTTCACCGCTTCCAGTTCGCCGGCCACGCGTTCGAGGTAGTCCAGCGCCTGCTGGGCGCTGGCGACGTCGGCCTGCAGCCGGGTATCGAATTGCGCCAGGCCGCGCCGGGGTGCGCTGGCCTGGCTGGGCGCGGGGGCTGCGGCGGGGGCGGGCGTGGTGTCGAGGCGCGCGGGCGCCGTGGCGCGCGTGGCGGCGCCGGTCTGAAGCGGGCTGGCGGTAACGGGACGAAGGCTTGTATCCATCGATGACAGTGCGATTACAGTGCGGAGAACAGGGTCAGGTTGCCGATGCGGCTGTAGGCCTTGTAGGTCGCTTGCA
>JBKHWY010000360.1:0-5136 GCA_046566285.1 Gammaproteobacteria bacterium
ACGCCACCACCAATTACGAAGTCGACAAGACGGTGCGCTACGAACAGAAACCCATGGGCGGCATCAAGCGCCTGACCGTGGGCGTGCTGGTGAACTACCGCCGCATCGTCGACAAGAAGACCGGCAAGGTGACGGTCAAGGCCTTGAGCGCCGCCGAAGTCGCCCAGATCAACGACCTGGTGCGCGAAGCGATGGGCTACAACAAGGAGCGCGGCGACACCCTGAACGTGACCAACGCGCCGTTCGACGGCGTCGACAAGCCGGTCGAACCGCCGCCCGAGATCCCGTGGTGGAAGAACCCGGACAACATCGCACTGGCCAAGGAAGTCGCCAAGTTCCTGTTCGCCGCCGTGGTCCTGGGTTGGCTGTTCTTCAAGATCCTGCGCCCGATGCTGCGGCCGATCTTCCGCAAGCTCGACGAGATGACCTCGCCCCCGGCCCCGCCGGCCGAACCGGAACCGACCAGCGACGAAGACGAGGAAGAAGCGCTGGCCAAGCAGCAGATCGAAGAGATGGAAACGCACCAGGCGCAGGGTTACCGCGAGAACCTGCAGATGGCCAAGAACCTGGCCAAGGAAGACCCCCGGGTCGTGGCACAAGTCGTTAAAGCATGGGTAGGCGCAAATGAATGATAACGGTATTCACAAGGCAGCGATCCTGATGCTGGCCCTGGGCGAATCGGAAGCGGCCGAGGTGATGAAGTTCCTCGGTCCGCGCGAAGTGTTGAAACTGGGCGCCGCGATGGCCACCATGAAAGGCGTGCAGCACGAGCAGGTGGTCACCGTGCTCGAATCGTTCCGCGAACAGACCGAACTCAATTCGACGGTGGGCCTGGACTCGGACGAATACATCCGCCAGGTGCTGACCAAGGCGCTGGGCGACGACAAGGCCTCGGTGCTGCTGTCACGGATCCTGGGCGGCAAGGACGCTTCCGGCATCGAGAGCCTGAAGTGGATGGACGCCTCGTCCGTGTCTGAACTGATCCGCAACGAGCACCCGCAGATCATCGCCACCATCCTGGTGCACCTGGAACGCGACCAGGCCTGTGAAATCCTGGGGAACTTCAGCGACCGCCTGCGCAACGACGTGGTGCTGCGCATCGCCACGCTGGACGGCGTGCAGCCGGCCGCGCTGCGCGAACTGAACGACGTTCTGACCAAGCTCTTGTCGGGTAACGAGAACATCAAGAAGTCCTCGCTGGGCGGCGTACGCGCGGCGGCCGAGATCCTCAACTTCATGAGCGGCGAGCAGGAAAGTTCGGTGATGGACAACATCAAGAACTACGACAACGACATGGCCCAGAAGATCATGGACGAGATGTTCGTGTTCGATAACATCATCGACATCGACGACCGCGGCATCCAGCTGCTGCTGCGCGAAGTGCAGTCCGAGATGCTGATCATCGCCTTGAAGGGCGCCTCGCAGGATCTGCGCGAGAAGATCTTCAAGAACATGAGCGCCCGTGCGGCGGAGATGATGCGCGAGGACCTGGAATCGAAGGGGCCGGTGCGCCTGTCGGAAGTGGAGTCCCAGCAGAAGCAGATCCTGCAGATCGTGCGCCGGTTGGCCGATGAAGGCCAGATCGTCCTGGGTGGCAAAGGCGAAGACTCGTTTATCTGATCATGATTCCAAAAGAGATGCAGAGCGCCTACCAGCGCTGGGAAATGACCTCCTTCGGCGACGAGCGCCCCAGCGTGGTGGCGGCCAGGAAGCCCCCCGAACCCGAGATCCAGATGCCGACCCAGGCCGAAGCGGACGCCATCCGCCTGGCCGCGCACGACCAGGGCTACGAGGCGGGACTGGAAGAAGGCCGCGCGGCGGGCCTGGCCGAAGCGCTGGAATTCGGGCGCCAGCAGGCGGCGCAGGAGCTCGAGCACCTGAAGGCGATTGCCGGCACCTTCGGCCAGGCCGTCACCGAGGCCGATGAAACCATCGCCGGCGACGTGCTGGACCTGGCCCTGCAGCTCGCACGCGGGATGCTGCGCACGGCGCTGAACGTCAAGCCGGAACTGATCCTGCCGGTGGTGCAGGAAGCCATCGGCTACCTGCCGGTGTTCCAGCAGCCCGCCAAGATCATGTTGAATCCCGAGGATGCCGAACTGGTGATGGAGCACATCGGCGAAGACCTCACCAAGAGCGGCTGGCGCGTGGTGCAGGACGCCGGCATCGAGCGCGGCGGATGCAAGGTCGACACCCCCCACAACCAGATCGATGCGCAGGCGGCAGCCAGGTGGCAGCGCCTCACCCAATCGCTGGGCAAGAACGTCGAGTGGCTCGACTGAGCGATATCAGGCCGGCGATTCAACCCGTGCACTAGAAGCCGTCATTCTGGCGAAGGCCAGAATCCATAGCACATTTGCTCAGAGTGGAACCATGCCACTGATTGAATGCGCCATGGATTCTGGCCTGCGCCAGAATGACGGTTTTTCGTGCAGGGGTGTAAGGGAACGCGGTCGCATCTCGGGTTGTGCCACGCCCTCCACCAAGACGACGACATATAGTTCAACTAAGCTGCAAACCCTACTCTGCTCCAGCTTTTACCCCGCATCCGCCCCCCGCATAATCCCAGTCAAATCAACCGTGGATCACTGCATGGACCGTCACACCTCCCGCTGGAAGGCCTACCTCAACGACTGCAGCGCCGTGGTCGGCTTTGTCGAGCCGATGCAGGTGTCCGGCCGCATCACGCGGGTGGCCGGCCTGGTGATGGAGTGCGTGGGCCTGCGCCTGGCAGTCGGCGCGGCCTGCGTGATCCCCATGCCCAACGGCGCGCGCGTGGACGCTGAAGTAGTCGGCTTCGACGGCGACCGCCTGTTCCTCATGCCGCAAAGCGACGTCGATGGCATCGTGCCCGGCACCCGGGTCTTTCCCGTCGAAGCCCAGATTCCCCGCCCCGGCTCGGTGCTGCATCCGCGCCGCCGCCCGAGCGACCGCGCGCGCCACCTGCCGGTCGGCTGGGGCATGCTGGGCCGCGTGGTCGATGCCGCCGGCCGCCCGCTGGACGGGCGCGGCCCCCTGCTCACCGAGGACAGCGCGCCGATCAACGCGCGCCCGGTCAACCCGCTCGACCGCGCCGAAATCAAGGACACCCTGGACGTGGGCGTACGCGCCATCAACGCCATGCTCACCGTCGGCAAGGGCCAGCGTCTGGGCCTGTTCGCCGGCTCGGGCGTGGGTAAGTCCGTCCTGCTGGGGATGATGGCGCGCTACACGGAAGCAGACGTGGTGGTGGTGGGCCTGATCGGTGAACGGGGCCGCGAGGTGAAGGAATTCATCGAGCATATCCTGGGCGAAGACGGCCTGGCCCGCTCCGCCGTGGTGGCCGCGCCGGCCGACAGCCCGCCGCTGATGCGCCTGCAGGGCGCCGCCTACGCCACCGCGATTGCCGAATACTTCCGCGACCAGGGCAAGAACGTCCTCCTGATCATGGATTCGCTGACCCGCTACGCGATGGCGCAGCGCGAGATTGCGCTGGCCATCGGCGAGCCGCCCGCCACCAAGGGCTATCCGCCGTCCGTGTTCGCCAAGCTGCCGGTGCTGGTGGAGCGCGCCGGCAATGGCCTGGTCGGGGGCGGGTCGATTACCGCCTTCTACACCGTGCTGACCGAGGGCGACGACCAGCAGGACCCGATCGCCGACTCGGCGCGCGCGATCCTGGACGGCCACTTCGTGCTGAACCGCCGCCTGGCGGAAGCGGGCCACTATCCCGCCATCGACATCGAACAGTCGATCAGCCGCGTCATGCATGCCATTACCAGCACGCCGCACCAGCAGGCCGCGCGCCGCCTGAAGCAGCTGTATGCCCGTTATGAGCGTTCGCGCGACCTGATCAGCGTGGGCGCCTACGCGCCGGGCAGCGATCCGACGCTCGACCAGGCCATCAAGCTGCACGAGCAGATCGAAGCCTTCCTGTGCCAGGAGATCACCGACAAGGTCGGCATGCACGAGAGCTTGGCCCAACTTACCTCGCTATTCCACTGATCGAGGCGGCCATGCCGCTCCTATAATCGATCATCATGGCCCACCCCACCGCCCTCCAGACCCTGATCGAGCTGACCCAGCGCGATGCCGACGATGCCGCCAAGCGCGTGGGCGCGGCGCGCGCGGCCGTCGAGGAAGCGGAACAGAAGCTGCAGATGCTGCTCGGCTACCGCGACGACTACGCGATGAAGCTCGATGGCGCCCAGGTGGCGGGCATCACGCCGATGGCGTACCACAATTTCGTCGCCTTCCTGGGTAAGCTCGATAACGCCATCAACGGCCAGCGCGAAGTGCTCAAGCATGCGCAGTACAAGAGCGATGCGGAGAAGGCGGCCTGGCAGGCGATCGAACGCAAGCGTCTGTCGTACCGGACCCTGAACGAGCGCGCGGCCGCGCAGGCGCTCCACCTCGAAAATAAACTGGACCAGAAGCGCATGGACGAACACGCGGCGCGCCAGGCCTATTACAAACGCTGACCTCCACACGGGCGTACACAATGATGCAAACCCCTTCCCTCCTGTCCCAGATCTCGACCGCCCCGGTGCAGCCGCGCGCCAACGCCAACGTCGCCGCCAACAACGGCGCCGACGCCGGCCAGTTCAGCCAGGCCCTGTCGCGCGAAGTGGCTCAACGCCAGGCGCCGCCGGTGCAGACGACTACGCCGCAAAAGCCGACGGTCAAGCAGCCTTCCGCGCCCGCTGAGAAAGCGCCGGCAGCCAAGCCGGCGGGCGAGCCCACCCAGGCCAGCGCAAAGCCGGCGAGCGCCGAAGGCACCGACGCGCCCGACACCGAGCACGATGCCGCCGCAGCCGCACAGGCGGCCGCCAACACGCCGGTAGTGGACATGCTGGCCCTGGTGGCCAGCTTCAACCAGCCGGTCCAGATGGCGCAGGCCGTGGCCGCCGATCCGCAAGCTGCCGTCGCGGCCACCGTGGGCCGCGCCGGCGCCGCGCTGATGCAGGGCGATGCGGCCCCCGTCCTGCCGGTGGCCGACATGCCCCCCGCCGACGGCGCCCCTGTGGATGCGCAGCTGCCGCCGGACTTCGCCGCCAGGCTGACCGCGCAGGTGCAGGAACAGCCCGCCCAGCGCGCCACCGCGACGGCGTTCGAACGCATCGCCATGCCCAAGCAGCAGGCCCCGGCCGCGCTGGACGG
>JBKHWY010000361.1:0-5124 GCA_046566285.1 Gammaproteobacteria bacterium
CCATGAACGACTGGACGGCGTTCTGGGGTGTGTACGAAGGCATGGTTTCCTCGGTCTGGAACAGGTGCCCAACCCTATGCAAGCAGGCACGCCCCGCAGGGGAGGCGCAGTGGGCCGACATGGGCATAGACGCGAAAGCGCGCGCGAAGTTCCGCAAAATCGTGCGCGAGCGGGGGCGGGATCAATCCGGGGTTGCAAGCGGGATGGAGGGCGACCGGCGCCCGTGCTTTTCAGCAGTGATGAGTATTTCGCCAGCGCATGCGACAATAGAAGGTTGGCATTGTTCACGCACTTATCGAAACGCTGTTCTAACGACCAAACCATGACGCATCCAGAATACATCCTGACCCTGTCCTGCCTGGACCAGCGCGGCATCGTGCATCGCGTGTCCGGCTTCCTGGCCGATCACGGCTGCAATATCATCGATTCGGCCCAATTCGGCGACAGCGAATCGAAGCTGTTCTTCATGCGCGTGCACTTTTCCGCCGAGGACGCCGCCATCTCGCCCGAGGCGCTGCGCGCCGATTTCGACGCCCTGTGCGCGCAGATGGAGATGCAGGGCCAGCTGCACGACGCCCACCGCAAGCCGCGCGTGATGATCATGGTCTCCAAAATCGGCCACTGCCTGAACGACCTGCTGTTCCGCTACAAGAGCGGGCTGCTGCCGGTGGAAATCCCGGCCATCGTGTCGAACCACATGGAGTTCTACCAGCTGGCGGCCAGCTATAACATCCCGTTCCACCACCTGCCGCTGGCCACCGGCGCCGACATGGCCACCAAGCTGGCCCAGGAAGCGCGCGTGCTGGACCTGATCGCCACCCACCAGATCGACCTGGTGGTGCTGGCGCGCTACATGCAGATCCTGTCGCCCGGCCTGTGCGAAGCGATGCGGGGCAGGGCGATCAACATCCACCACTCCTTCCTGCCCAGCTTCAAGGGCGCCAAGCCGTATGCGCAGGCGCACCAGCGCGGCGTGAAACTGATCGGCGCGACCGCGCACTTCGTCACCAGCGACCTGGACGAAGGCCCGATCATCGAGCAGGATGTCGAGCGGGTCGATCATTCGATGGATGCCGAGACCCTGTCGGCCATCGGGCGCGACGTCGAGTGCGTGGTGCTGGCCCGGGCGGTGAAGTGGTTCGTCGAGCACCGGGTGCTGATGAACGGGATGAAGACGGTGGTCTTCAAGTAATCAGCATAATTACGACGATATTCATAACGAAGGCATGCATCAATGGCACTGAAGGCAACGATCTACAAGGCGGAGCTGCAGATTGCGGACATGGACCGCAACTACTACCAGACCCATCTCCTGACGCTGGCGCGCCATCCGTCCGAGACCGACGAGCGGATGATGATCCGCCTGCTGGCCTTTGCCATCCATGCCAGCGATGCGCTGACCTTCACCAAGGGCATGTTCGACACCGACGAGCCGGACCTGTGGCAGAAGGACCTGACCGGCGCCATCGAGCTGTGGATCGAAGTCGGCCAGCCGGACGACAAGCGCCTGATGAAGGCCTGCGGGCGCAGCCAGAACGTGATCGTGTACAGCTACAGCGCCACCAGCCATATCTGGTTCAAGCAGCTGGCCAGCAAGGTGGACCGGGCCAGGAACCTCTCCATCATCAACATCCCGGCCGAGGCCAGCGCGCAGCTGGAGGCGATGGCGAACCGTAACATGCAGCTGCAGTGCACCATCCAGGACGGCCAGATCTACCTGACCGACAGCGCTGCAACGGTCTCGGTCGAGCGCGAGACGTTCAAGGGCGCGCGCTGACGCAGCCGGTCCAGCCGGTCTATAATCGGCGCATGCGTACATTCCGATTCCCCTTGCGCGCCGCCGCCCTGGCGCTTGCGCTGAACGCAGTCATTGGCTCCGCCCAGGCCCAGGTCACCGTGCGCGACGCCTGGGTGCGCGCCACCGTGCCGGTGCAAAAAGCCAGTGGCGCCTTCATGACGCTGCGTGCGACGCGCGCCACCCGCCTGGTCGAAGTGACTTCGCCGGTGGCCGCCAGCGTGCAGGTGCACCGCTCCGACATGCAGGACGGCACCATGCGCATGGAAGAGGTGGACGGGATCGACCTGCCCGCCGGCCAGGACGTCAGCCTGGCAACGGGCGGTTACCACGTCATGCTGATGGGATTGACGCGCCAGTTGAAGGAAGGCGAGACGGTGCCGCTGACCCT
Source organism: Gammaproteobacteria bacterium (assembly GCA_046566285.1). Classification (GTDB taxonomy): domain Bacteria; phylum Pseudomonadota; class Gammaproteobacteria; order Burkholderiales; family Burkholderiaceae_D; genus Telluria_A. The sequence goes on from JBKHWY010000361.1 coordinate 2,187, forward strand.
GGTGTTCCAGTCGCCGGGGAAGAAGGCGAAGGCACAAGCGCCCGAGCGCATCACGGTGCAGGCGCAGGTCAAGCCGCTAGGCTATACCGCGCCGCAAGGTCGTCACTAGCCTAGCGCGCCCCTCCCAGCCGGCGCACTCCGCCCGAGCCGACCACCGTGCGCGACACTTTCGGGTCGCCGTAGTAGCTGACCCCGCCCGAGCCGGCAATCGACACGTTCAGGTTGTCCGTCACATTGAGCACCACGTCGCCCGAGCCGGCCACGTTGACGCCGGCCTCCACGGCTTTGACTTTCTCCAGTTGTACGCTGCCGGAGCCGCCGATGCTGACCGAAATCTTGCGCACCGTGCCCCCGGCCGCCTTCAGGTCGCCGCTGCCGCCGATGCTGGTGGACAGTGAATCGGCCTCGATGCCGCGCAGGTTGATCGAGCCGGAACCGCCGATATTGGCCTGGAAGGCCTTGGCGCGCAGCGCTTGCGCATCGATGGTGCCGGCGCCGCCCACGCTCAGGTGATCGATGTCGCGCGCCTGCACGACAATGCGGATCGTCACGTTCTGCAGGTTGAGCGAGCGCTTGGCGGCGCGGATCTCCAGGGTGCCGTTCTCGACCACCGTCTCGATCAGCCGCAGCACGTTGTCGTCCGCTTCGATGGTGACCGCTTCCGTGTTCCCGATGCGCACTTCCAGCTGGCCAGCCAGGGCGAAGGCGACGCCACGGAAGGGGCCGGGGTTGCGGGTTTCCTTTTTCAGCACGCCGCTGCCCTTGATGGACTCGGTGCCCCAGGCCAGGCTGGAGCTGGCGGGCAGGGCCAGCACGGCGGCGCCGGCGGCCAGCGCGGCAAAGGCGAAGCGGCGGTTGGGATTGAATGTAGTCATGGCGTGCTCCTCATCGTGTTGTTGTGCTGTGCATGGTAGGCGGCGCGCCCAGGGCCAGCGAGTGCTTTGCGACAGACTGCACGCCAAGGCGGATGAACTGCACGGAGCATGCGCGTGTGCGGCTAAGCGCAGTGATAAGCGCACTGATAAGCGCACTGATAAGCGCGCCGATGCGTGGATCGGGCCATCGCTGACGATTTTCGGCCAAGGGCCGCGGCGGGGCTTCGCTACAGTGGCGCTTCTTCAAACTCATGGGCCCATCGCATGCCAGTTCACTTCATCATCCGCTTCACCGTCAAGCCGGACAGCGTGTCCGCCTTCCGCAGCCTGCTCGCCGATGTCAAGGCCAGCTTGCCACACGTGGAAGGTTGTAAGAGCATTCAGGTCTTGAACCAGCTCGACCAGCCGCTGGTGTTCACCCTGGTCGAAGCATGGGACACCCAGGCGCAGCATGGCGCGCACGTGGCGCACCTGATCGACAGCCGCAGCTGGGCGGCCGTCGAAGCGCACCTGGCCGCCGCGCCGACGAGCGCTTACTTCAATGAACTTTAACCCACTTTAACGAGCGGCCAAACGCATCACTCCGGCATGTCCATCGAAGTCATCCCCGCCGCGCTGTTCAAGCTCCCGCACGTGAAGGCGCTGCTGCGCGACGAGCGCGCCTGCATCCTGCACAAGACGCTGCCGGCCACGCTGGAGCACAAGGCGGTCTACCTGACCACGCCGCTCATCGTGCACATCCTGCAGGGCAGCCAGCGCATTCGGGGCGGCGACGGCATCGACCATCACGTCAAGCAGGGCAGCCTGCTGCTGCTTCCCAAGGGCGAGTACAGCGTGTCGGATTATGTGGCCGAGGGCGGCGTGTTCGAGGCCATGCTGTATTTCGTCGACGAGACGCGCCTGGCCCGTCTGATGCGCGGGCAGGGCGCGGCAAGCGGCGCGGAGCCCCCTGGTGCGTGCGTGCTGCCTGCCGGCGCGGCCCTGCGCGGCTTTGCCGAGGCGCTGCCGACGGTATACCGCCATGGCGCCAACGCGGCGCTGCTGGACATCAAGCTGGCCGAACTGCTGCAGCTGATCGCCCTGCAGGAAGGCTCGCACCGTCATGCGGCCTGGCTGTGCCGGGCCAGCGGCCGCCCGCTGGCGCGCCTCGACATCGCCGCCTTCATGGAGCGTCATTACGGCCACAAGCTGCGCGTGGAAGACTATGCCCAGCTGACCGGGCGCAGCCTGTCGAGCTTTGTGCGCGACTTCAAGCGCGCCTACCGCACCACGCCGCACCAGTGGCTGATGGCGCGCAAGGTCGGCATCGCCCACGAACTGCTGGTGCGCGACGGCTATTCCGTCACCGACGCCGCCGTGCATGTCGGTTATGACAACACGTCCCACTTCATCCGTGCCTACAAGCGCCAGTTCGGCACCACCCCGCACCAGGCCAAGCGCGCCGCTTTGTAGCTCCAATGCAACTAGTTTTGCCGGTGGCCGGATGTCGCCTTATAATGAGTTGAGGCAACATTCACTCATACAGGACGCTTCATGGACCACCACCAGTCTTCGCAGATTCGCACGCTCACCTATGTGGAAAACGAAGACCACCCGGTGTTCGGCACCCTGGTCGAGCAGATCCTGCACCTGCTGAACTCACGCCTGATGTTTTCCGACATCATCATCCACCAGAACAGCCCCCTGATGCTGCGCCAGCCGAAGGGCCTGGTGGCGGTGACGGATTCGCCGATCACCAAGGAAGAGCTGGAAGAATTCTTCGACGTCATCGAGCCGAACTGGGCCGAGCGGATCGCCGAGCGCGCGTTCGATCGCTCGATCGACCTGCACACGGCGCGCATCCGCGCCAACTGCTTTACCTTCCAGGGCAAGAAGCGGCTTGGCTGCGTAGTGCGGCGCTTCCCGCGCGAACCGCTGCCGCTCAATCAACTGGGGCTGCGCGCGGCGGAGCAGGATTTTGCGCTGCTCACCAGTGGGCTGGTGCTGATCATCGGCGACACTTGCCAAGGCAAGTCGACCACCATCGCCTCGATGATCGACCAGATCAACAAGACGCGTTCGGG
>JBKHWY010000362.1:0-5119 GCA_046566285.1 Gammaproteobacteria bacterium
GGGCCGCCCACCGAATCCATGCCGCCGAAGAAGATCAGGTCCGGCTTCTTGGCCTTGATCGAGGTGAGGATAGCGGTAAAGTCGGTGGCGTTCGGATTGGTGAATTCCTTGGCGACGATCTTCACGCCAGGCAGCGCCGCCTTGGCGCCCTTGACGAATTCGTCCGCCACGCCCTGGCCATACGCCGAGCGGTCGTCGATCACGGCGATGTTGGTCGCTTTCAGCGTCTGCACCGCGTAGCGGCCCAGCGTGCCACCCAGCTTGTTGTCGTTGACAACCACGCGGAAGGCGGTCTGGAAGCCTTGCTTGGTGTACTGCGGCGTGGTGGCGGACGGCGAAATCTGCGGGATGCCGGCCTGGCTGTAGATGCGAGAGGCTGGCACGGTGGTGCCGGAATTGAGGTGGCCGATCACGCCGTTGACCTTGGCGTCCACGAGCTTCTGCGCCACCGCCGTGCCTTGCTTCGGATCGGCGCCGTCGTCCTCGCTGATCAGCTGGAACGTCACCTTCTGGCCATTGATCGTGAAGCCCTTGGCGTTCAATTCTTCGATCGCCATGCGGGCGCCGTTTTCGTTGTCTTTACCCAAGTGAGCGCTCGCGCCCGAGATCGGCCCAACGTGGCCGATCTTGACCACTTGCTGCGCATGGGCGCTGGAGGCGAAGGCGGCAGCGATAGCAAGCGGAATGAGTTTCGTCGTGGACTGCATGAGCTGTATTCTCCGTGGAATTTTGTCTAGGGCGAACGGTACAACAAATTGTATTGGATGGCAAAGCGGCATCCAGGCGAACTGGGGTGTTGCAAAATCTGCGACGACGCGACGTTCGAGTACACCTGCGCACTTCAAACCGTCACCCTGGCGAAGGCCAGGGTCCATAGCGCGGTTGCTCAGAGTGGAACAATGCCACTGAGGGAATGCGCTATGGATTCTGGCGGGGCCGCCGAGGCCTTCGCCAGAATGACGGTTTTGAAGCTAACAGAATAGAGACTACGCGGCCGATCAACGCCCGTTACGACATCGTCGAACCGGCTAGGAGTAAACGCAGCGCGGCCCGCTTGGGTGGACAGCGGCGTTGTAAGCAAAGTTAAATGAACTGTGCTCAGTGCTTCAGACTATGCAAATGCGCCAGCTCCTGCGCCACGGCGCGGGCGACAATCTCTTCGAGCGTTTGATGCAAGCCCTTCTTGAGTTCGGCCGTCAGCGCGCCGACAGCTTGCCCGACCACTTCCTCGATGCAGTCGCGCACGCGCTGTTCGAGCACGAAGTCGGCCCGGGTCTGCAACTGGGTCAGCAGGCGCTCGGACAGGCGCCGCTCCAGCAGTGTCCATTCCGGTTCGCTCCAGCCTTCCACGGCGCGTGCCTCCAGCGCGGCGGCGGGATCGGGCCGGGCTGGCGGCGGTGGCGGCGGGGCGGGCGCTTCGGCCTGCTCCTGGAACACTTCCGTCAGCACCGGAATGTTGGGGTCGAATTTCGGCGGATTGCTCATGACTGGCCTGCCACGAAGTGGGTCAGGGGATAGGCTTGCTGCTTGTAGGCCACGTAGCGCTTGCGGCCCGCGGCGGCGTCCTCTTCATCCAGCGAGATGATTTCAAACACGCGGGCGAAGCGGTCCACGTGGGCGGGCGTCCTGCGCGTCAGGTTGATCAGCATGTCGAAATGCGGCAACTCGGCCGTGTCGCTGTGCGCGACGATGATCGGCGTCTGCGCGGCCAGCGGATCTCCGGCCATCACGTGCGGCAAGAAATCCGTGTCCGACAAGGTCCACAAGGCCTCGTTGAGCGCGCCCGCCTGCTCGGCGTTCTCGGCCAGCAGCACGACCTTGCCGCGCGCGCCATAAGCCTTGCGCGCCAGCCGGCACGCATAGCTCAGTTTGTCGGAGATGTTGGTATGAAAGTCGATCCGGGTCATGGATGGGTCTTCAGAACTGGAAGCCCGGCGGCAGATCCGAGCGGTCCTGCTTCTTGGGCAGGTCCACCGCACGGGGATGGACTTCCTTCTTCTCTGCCGGCACATCGGCCTCGGCCGTGGCCGTCACCGGGGCGGCCGGCTCGGCGGTAAAACGGTAGGAGGAGGGCAGCATCGACTTGGCGGGATAAGCGGCGCTGTTCAGGGCGGAGGTCCAGCCGCCCGGCTCATAGCCCAGCAGCTTGGTGCGCCCCACCAGCAGCAGCGGCAGCTGGCCGTTGCCGCCGGCGTCGCGCGCCGCTGCGGCGTCCGCTGCGCTGCTGACGGTTTTTTCGGTAAATGGAATGCCGCGCTTTTTGAGGAAGTCGCGGGCCTGGTCGCAGGGCGCGCAGCCGGAGGTGGTGTACAGCACCACCGGCTGGTTGCGCGCGGCGCGCGCCAGTTCATACGGCAGCGCGACCGACGACTCGCCCGCCGCACCCGTCTTGAGCTGGCCCGCCTTGGCACTTGGCGGCGCCGGCGTGTCGCTGTAATGCACCACGCCTCGCTCGTCGGTCCACTTGTACATCTGTGCACTTGCGCTCGTCGCCACCGCCAGCAGTGCCAGCGCCACCATTGCCTTCATACCGTCTCCTTTCCCGCTACGGGGAAACTTGCCCCGCTTGCTGTTCCGCTTGCATACCATTGTGGCGCAGCAGTGCGTCGATGCTCGGCTCGCGGCCGCGGAAGGCCTTGAACGATTCCAGCGCCGGACGCGAACCGCCCACCGACAGGATCTCGCGATGGAAGCGCTGGCCGGTGTCGTCCAGCAGCGCGCCCCCGCCCGCCTCCAGGGCTTCCTCGAAGGCGGCGTACGCGTCGGCCGAGAGCACCTCTGCCCACTTGTAGCTATAGTACCCTGCGGCATACCCACCGGCAAAAATATGGCTGAATGAGTGTTGGAAACGGTTGAATGCCGGGGGAATCATGACCGAGAATTTCTGCCGCACGTCGTCAACCAGTTCCTGCACGGTGCGGGCGCTGTCGGGGTCGTAGTCGTAGTGCAGGTGCATGTCGATGAGCGAAAACTCGACCTGGCGCAGCGTCTGCATGCCAGATTGGAAATTCTTCGCGGCCAGCATCTTGTCGTACAGGGCGCGCGGCAGCGGTTCGCCCGTCTTCAGGTGGCCGGTCATGTTCTGCAGCACGTCCCATTCCCAGCAGAAGTTTTCCATGAACTGGGAGGGCAGCTCCACCGCATCCCACTCCACGCCGGAAATGCCGGCAACGCCCAGCTCGTCCACCTGGGTGAGCATGTGGTGCAGGCCGTGGCCGAACTCATGGAACAGGGTGGTGACTTCATCGTGGGTGAACAACGAGGGTTGCAACTGGCCGTCCACGGTGGCGGGCGGGGTGAAGTTGCAGGTGAGGTAAGCCACCGGGGTTTGTACTTGCCCGTTCTTCACATGGCGTCCACGCGCATCGTCCATCCAGGCGCCGCCCGCCTTGCCGGCGCGGGCGTACAGGTCCAGGTAGAACTGGCCGATGAGCGCGCCGTCGCGCTCGATGCGATAAAACCGTACGTCCGGATGCCACACCGGTGCGCTGTCCGGCAGGATGTTCACCGAGAACAGCTTCTGGATCACGCTGAACAGGCCGGCCACGACTTTCGGCTCGGGGAAGTATTCCTTCACTTCCTGGGCCGAGAAGGCGTAGCGCTGTTCGCGCAATTTTTCCGAGGCGTAGGCCACGTCCCAGGCTTCCAATTGCTCGATGCCCAGTTCGGCGCGGGCGAAGGTGCGCAGTTCGTCCAGGTCCTGCTCGGCAAATGGGCGGGCACGGCGGGCCAGGTCTTCCAGGAAGCCGATGACCTGCTCGGGGCTCTGGGCCATCTTCGGCACCAGCGACACTTCCGAGAAGTTGCGGTAGCCGAGCAGCTGGGCTTCCTCGTTGCGCAGTTTCAGCAGGGTGGTGATGTTGGCGCTGTTGTCCCACTTGTCGCGCTCGCTGAACACGGCGCCCTGGTCGGACGCCTTGGTGGCGTTGGCGCGGTAGATGGTTTCGCGCAGCTGGCGGTTGTCGGCGAACTGCAGGATCGGGAAGTAGGAGGGGAAGTGCAGGGTGAACTGCCAGCCGGTCTTGCCTTCCTTCTCGGCGGCGGCGCGCGCGGCTTGCTTGGCGTCCTCGGGCAGGCCGGCCAGCTCAGCCTCGTTCTCGACCAGCAATTTGTAGTCGTTGGTGGCGTCCAGCACGTTTTCCGAGAAGCGCGTCGAGGTCATGGCCTGCTGCTCCTGGATCTCGGCAAAGCGCGCTTTCTGTTCCGGACCCAGTTCGGCGCCGCCCAGGCGGAAGTCGCGCACGGCGTTTTCAATGATTTTCTTGCGTGCAGGCGAGAAGCGTTCGTATTCGACGCTGGCCTGCAAGGACTTGTAATGGGTGAACAGCGCTTCGTTCTGCGACAGCGCGGTCCAGAATTCCGTCACCTTGGGCTGGTTCTCGTTGTAGACCGCACGCAGCTCGGGCGTGTCCATCACGTGGTTCAGATGGTTGACGATGCCCCAGGCGCGGCCCAGCTGTTCGGTGGCTTCTTCCAGAGGCGCGACGAAATTGTCCCAGGTGACGTCGTGGTTCGGCTGTTCAAGCTGCTTCACTACCGCGCTGGCCGCGGCGATCAATTGCTCGATCGCCGGCGTCACATGTTCCGGACGGATTGCGTCGAAACGCGGCAGGCTTGAGAAGTCGAGCAGGGGATTGGTGCTGTCAAGCGTCATGGCATTCTTTCCAAAATCAATCTCGGCCTGGTCGACGGGCCTGAAGGTTAAATAAAGCCGCCTTCGGCGGTAAGGTGGCAGACGCTTGCGCGGCTGCCACCTTAGCCGCGTTCAGCAGCTTCGACCGTATTCATCAACAGCATCGTGATCGTCATCGGACCGACGCCACCGGGCACTGGCGTGATATGGCTGGCCACGTCGCGCACGGCGGCGGTATCGACGTCGCCGCACAGCTTGCCGTTGTCGTCGCGGTTCATGCCCACGTCGATGACGATCGCGCCAGGTTTGACCATATCAGCAGTCACGGTATTGCGTCGGCCAACTGCGGCCACGATCACGTCGGCCTGGCGGGTGTGGTAGCCCAGGTCCGGCGTCGCGCTATGCAATATGGTCACGGTAGCGTTCGCTTGCAAGAGCAGCAAGGCCATTGGTTTGCCGACCGTATTGGAACGGCCGATCACCACC
>JBKHWY010000363.1:0-5117 GCA_046566285.1 Gammaproteobacteria bacterium
CGGAGGACGCGAAAGGATTCAAGTTCTGTTCCTCCGCGTCCTCCGCGCACACTCCGCGTCCTCCGCGTGTCATGCAGTTCTTTCACCGCAGGCTGGGGGTCATCCTTTTCCACCCCGGGTCCTGCCAGCGCTGGAACGGGCCCAGGGTCGACGGGTCGCCGGACTGCCGCTGGATCGCCAGGCTGTCGAGCGACACCACCTCGTAGTTGCGCCTGTACTTGCCCTCGCCGCGCGCCTCGCGCGACTGGCGCTGCGCCTTGCCCGCATCCTGCACTACGAGGACCTGGAGCTGCTGGCGATCAACCCGCTCGGCGTGCTGGCCGATGGGCGCGACCCCGCCACCAGCGTCAAGGAGCTCGACGCGCACCTGCGCGCCCTCGGCCGCGCTCACTGGCAAGCCGGAGCACGCCGATGATCCGCCTGCGCTCCCTGCGCCAGGCGGCCTGCCTGGCCACGGCCCTGCTGGCCGGCGGGTTCGCCCTGGCTGTCGTGATCGGCTGGCATGTCCACGCGCTCAGCCTGATCCAGCTGCGCCCCCACCATGCGCCGGCCCAGTTCAACGCCGCGCTGGCGCTCCTGGCCTGTGCCATGGGGCTGGCCGGCCAGTGCCTGGGCCGCGCCAGGCTGGCCGCGCTGGCGGGCGGCGCGGGCGCCGTGCTGGCCGCCGCCACCCTGGCCGAATACTTCCTGCCCTATTCCGTTCGGCTGGACGACTTTTTTCTGAATCCCTACCTGAACGTCCAGACCTCCACGCCCGGCCGCATGGCGCCCAATGCGGCCCTGTGCCTGATCCTGGCCGGCGCCGCCTTGGCGCTGCAGCGCCTGCGCTCGGCCCTGGCCGCGACCTTGGCCGGCGTGGGCGCGCTGGCGGCCGCCTGCATCGCCACCCTGGCCGCGATCGGCTACGCCATCGACGTGGAAATGGCCTACGGCTGGCATGCCGCCACCCGGCTGGACCTGCCTTCGGCGCTCGCGCTGGCGCTCTTGGCCGCTGCCATCCTGTGGCAGTGCGCGGCCCAGTGGAGCGCACACCGCGCACTGCGCTGGGCCTGGTACCCGCTGCTGGTGGGCGCGGTCATGGTCACCCTGACCGCCGCCATCTGGCTGAGCTTACTGAACGCCGAGCGCCTGCAGCTGCGCGCCACCGCCAGCGAAGACCTGCAGCGCCTGTGCATCCGGGTGGCCGACGCCATCGCGGCCGACCTGCGCGCGCTCGAGCAGCTGCGCCAGCGCCAGGATCGGCGCGCCCCGGTCGAGGACGAATGGCGCCAGGACGCCGGCGCCATCGTACGCGGCGCAACGGTGCTGGCCGCCATCGAGGCGGTGGACGGCGCGCGCCAGGTGCGCTGGGCGGCGCCTGCGCACGCCATGCCGGCCCAGCGCGACCTGGGCCTGGACCTGGACCAGCTGGCCGCGATGGAAGCGGCACGCTTCGGCCGCGCCACCGTGCTGACCCACGTGATCGACCTGGCCCAGGGCGGCGAAGGCTTCATCGCCTTCGTGCCGTTGGCGCCCGACGCGGCCCAGGACGCGGGCGCCGGCTTTGTCGCGGGCGTGTTCGATGTGCGCCCGTTGCTGGCCGATTTCGCCGACCGGGGCGAAGCGGGCCGCCGCTACGCCATGCAGCTGTTCGATGGCGAACGCAAGTTCCATAGCCGCGACGACGACGCCCTGCCCGAGGCCGCGCTGGTCCAGGAAGGCAGCATCCGCGTGCACAACCTGCACTGGCGCGTGCGCATCTGGCCCACCGCCGCCGAGGTGGCGCGCGCCTCCTCGTGGCTGCCCTGGGCCGTGCTGTCGGCCGGGCTGGCGGTGTCGCTGCTGCTGTCCGCCATCACCCTGCTGATCCAATTGGCCGGGGCGCGCGCGCGCAAGCTGCGGGTGGAAGTGGGCGAGCGCCGCAAGGCCGAGCAGGAGAACGCCATGCTGCTGTCCGAACTCGAAGTGGTGTTCGCCAACGTCAGCGTGGGCATCGCCCTGGTCAAGGATGGCCGCACCCTGCGCTGCAACGCGCAGTATGCGCGCCTGCTGGGCAGCGCGCCCGAGCAGCTGGTGGGCGCGCCGGTGGCCAGCGCCCACCCCAGCCGCATCATCGGCGAACAGCAGGGCGACGCCATGCAGGCCGCGTTCGCCCGTGGCGACACCTTCGCCACCGAACTGGAACTCACGCGCCCGGACGGCGCCACCTTCTGGGCCGCCTGCTTCGGAAAAGCGCTCGACAAGGCCGACAGCGCGCGCGGCGCCGTCTGGGTGGTGGAAGAAATCTCGGAACGCAAGATGGCCGAGGAGCGCCTGCTGCACCAGGCCCAGCACGACGGCCTGACGGGCCTGGCCAACCGGGTCAAGTTCGCCAGCCGCCTGGACCAGGCCATCGCCCGCGCGGCGCGCAGCAGCCACACCATGGCGGTGTGCTACATCGACCTGGACAAGTTCAAGTACGTCAACGACACCTTCGGCCACGATGCCGGGGACCACCTGCTGCTGGCGGTGTCGAAACGCCTGACCGGTTCAGTGCGCGAGACCGACACCGTGGCGCGCCTGGGCGGCGACGAATTCGCGCTGGTGCTGGCCGGCCCGGTGGACGGCCGCATCGTCGCGGCCGTGCTGGACCGGATCATCCACGCGCTGCAGGAAGAACTGGAATTCGGCGGGCACACCTTCGCCGTCTCCGGCAGCATCGGCATGGCCATGTACCCCGCCCACGGGCCGGACGCGCAGACCCTGCTCAAGCACGCCGACGAAGCCATGTACCGCGCCAAGCAGGCCGGGCGCAACAACTGGAAAGCCTGGGCGCCCGACGTAGCCGAACCAGTCGATAACGCGGCTTAATGCGCGGCCCCGTGGAACACGGGGCGGTCGGGCGCGATGCCCTCCACTTGGCGGCGAAAGAACATGATGGTCAACAGCAGCAGCGTGATCGGCACCAGCGTCAGGTAGAAGGCCGACTGGCCGTCGGCGTGGCCGAACACGTAGCCGGTGATGAAGGAACCGGTGGAGCCGCCCAGGGCCGAGAAGATCACCAGCAGCCCCGTCATCGACGAATGCTGGCTGGGCGGCAGCGACGACAGCATCACCGAATTGATGCCCGGGTAGATCGGCGCCATGAACAGGCCAATCAGCGGGAACGCAAAGGTGGCCAGCGGCGCCGTGGCCCAGGTGATGTGCGGGTCGGCCACGATTTGGCGGGTCATCGGCAGCGCCACCAGCACGGTGGCGGCCATGCCGAGCACGCAGGCGCACAGCACCGGATACCAGGACAGGCGCCGCATGATGAAGCCGGCCGCGATACGCCCCAGCGCCAGGCTGGCGGCAAACACGCTGGTCACTTCCACGCTCATGGCGGTGGGCAGCTTCAGGATCTCGTTGTTGAAGGTGGGGAGCCAGGTGCCGATGCTCTGCTCCACCAGCACGTACAGGAAGGCCGACATGATGAATACCGCCACCAGGGGCCTGGCCACCAGCGCCAGCATGGCGGTGAAGTCGCCCAGCCGGCTGCGTCCGGACGGCAGCGCAGCCGCCCCTTCCGAGAACGGGGTCGAGAGCAGCAGCACGAAGGCGGTGGCGCACAGGCCGGCCAGCACCCAATACACCTTGAGCCAGCCGAGCGAGCGCGGATCGGACGAATCGATGAAGGCGCCGAACACGAAATAGGCCGACAACACGCCCACCATGAAGAAGCCTTCCAGCATGTTAAGGAGGCTGGCGTGTTCGCGCCCGTCGCGCGCGATCAGGCCCACGGTGGAGTACACCGACACCTTAACCAGGGCGAAGCCCACGCCCGTGCACAAGAACAGCAACTTGGTGGTGAGGAAGGACGGCGCCAAAGGCATCGCCACGCAGGCGCCGAACACCAGCGCCAGCGCGCCCAACATGGCGTTCTTGTAGCCGATCCGCGGCAGGAACGAAGCCACCAGGAAGGACACCACCGCGATCGGCATGTCCTTGAACGCTTCCAGGATGCTGGCGCCCGACTTGCTGACCCCATAGTTGCCGATCACCTGGAGGATCACGGTGCCCACGCTGTTGAGCAGGATCGCGAAAACGATATAAATCAAAAATGCTGCGGCGATGACGCGGTACTTGTTCACCTTGGGTCTCCGTTATAGTTATGTGGGCGCCGCTGCGTTCAATACTCGTCGAGGCGGAAATAGCGCAGATCCGGGATCACCCGGTCGGCCTGGGTCAGCACCGCGGCGTCACCCACGCCCAGCGCGAACATTCCCGCCGCCTTGATCGAGGCCACACCCGCCACCGCGTCTTCCACGCCCAGGCAGTCGCCCGGCGCCACGTCCAGGTGCGCGGCCGCGGTGAGGAAAATCTCCGGGTGCGGCTTGCCATGCGTGAGCAGGCCGGCGTCCACCACGTCATCGAAATACGTGCGGATGTCCAGCTTTTCCAGCACGAAGAAGGCGTTCTTGCTGACCGAGGCCAGGCCCACCTTGAGGCCGGCCGCGCGCACCGCCTTGAGCGCTTCCAGCGCGCCGGGCAGCATGTCCTTCGGCGTGATGCTGGCGATCAGGCGCTTGTAGTGCTCGTTCTTCTCGTCGGCCAGGGCCAGCTTTTCTTCCCGAGTATAACTGCGCCCGTTCTGCGCCAGGATCAGGTCCAGTGACCCCATGCGGTCCACCCCCTTCAACTGCTCGTTGAAGCGCTCGTCGAAGGGCACGCCCTGCGATTCGGCCAGGCGTTTCCAGGCGTGGTAGTGGAAGTGCGCCGTGTCGGTGATGACGCCGTCGAGATCGAAGATCACGGCCTTGAATCGGATGTGGGCGCTCATGCGGCCTCCTGGCAGGTGGAAGAGAAGATGGTTGCGACAGCCTGCTCCCGATTCAGGCTGACGCTGCGGCCGGCATGCTCGAACGCCAGCGCGGCGCCGCCCACCAGCGTGTAGATCACCTGGTCCTGCTGCACGCGCACCTGCAGCACGGCGCCGCCGAAGTGCACCTTGAACTGGTAATGGGTCCACTGGTGCGGCAAGGTGGGGGCGAAGCGCAGCTGCCCGTCCACGATGCGCATGCCGGCAAAGCCGTTGGCAATGCCCATCCAGGTGCCGGCCATCGAAGCCGTATGGATGCCGTAGTGCGTATTGCCGTGGGTGTTGTCCAGGTCCAGGCGCG
>JBKHWY010000364.1:0-5072 GCA_046566285.1 Gammaproteobacteria bacterium
TAGCGCTTGTCCAGCGCCACCTGCTCGACGCCGGCCAGCAGGCGCTGGACGGCCTCCATGCTGGGCGGCACATCCCCGGGATGGGTGACGTCGACGATGCTGGCCGACAGCAGCTCCTGGCGCGAGCGGCCCAGCGCGTCGCTCATCTCGTTGATGGACGCCTGCAGCTCGCCCACTTCACCGCCGGTGGTGACCGGCAGCGCAACCTTGTAGGTGCCGCCACGGATCGCGCGCAGCGCGTCGATGGCGTCCTTGAGCGGGATGGACAGGCTGCGCGCCAGGAAGTACGCCAGCGCGCCGGACAGCGCCAGTCCCAGCGCGGCCATGGTCAGCTCGATGCGAAAGCGGCCGGCCTGCTTGTCCAGCATGTTGGTCGGCGACATGGTCACGCGCACGTAGCCGATCACTTCGCTGGTGAGCATGCGCGGGCGCAGGTCGGTGGTGTCCGACACGTGCGGCATGCCGTTATCCGAAAACAGGTTGATCTTCACCATCTGCTTCTTGATCGGCACTTCGTAGGCATGGTCTTCGGCTTCCTCGGCGGTGCGCGAGGTCACGCTGATGGCGCCGCGATGCGAGGCGTCCACCACTTCGATGCGGTAGATGTTGCGGTCCGACTGCACCAGGCCGTTGATGGTCAGGCGCAGGTCCGGCAGGTTGCCGGTGATGACGTTGTACTCGCTGGTTTCGGCCAGGGCCTTGGCCAGGATGCGCCCCCGTTCGGCCAGCTCCTCGGCCACCTGGGCGCGGTGCGAATACCACGAGTAGCCCACGAAGGACGAGAACAGGAACACCACCGGCATCATGGTGATGAAGGCCATGCGCGTGCCGATGCTCCAGCTTTGCCAGAAGCGGTGACGCAGGGCGCGGCGCAGGTTCATGGCAGGATCCGTTTGGCGGCCGATGGAATCGGGGTGCGGGGCGGATGGTTGGCGAAGTTGCGCGCCACCGCGTCCACGTACACGTCGAGCGAACGGGCCACGCCTTCGTTGACGATGGTGCTGAAGTAGCGCGGGAACTGGGGCGCGGGCAGCTCGCCGCTGGCGATGTACTCGCCCACCACGTCGGCCACGTGGGCGTTGATCTGGTCGATGTCCGAATAGGTGGACGCCAGCGCACCGGCTTTGACCATGTCCGCCGAAAAGCCGATCACGGCCTGGTTGTGGCGGTAGGTGGACAGCAAAATGCTGCGGATGTTTTCTTCGGTGTAGACCGCGCTGTCGGGCACCGCCAGCAGCACGCGCGCCTGGGTGATGCGGCTCATGAAGCGGTTGATGTCTTCGCCGCGCGGATAGTCGTAAATGTCGGCCACGCCGGCCAGCACGGGCTTGAGAAAAGCCGTCTCGGGGCTGAGCAGCGCGAACACCCGCACCGGGCGCTTGAACAGCAGCTCGGCCAGTTGCAGCTGGTCGGCCGGCGCCGGTTCGGCGTAGATCGCGGTGATGTGGCGCATGCGCGCGGCCGGCAGCGCGGCGGTGTGCGCATGCCACACCTGGCTCGAGGTGTAGGCGGCGACCAGCACGCACTCGCATGGCTTGGCCATGGCTTCGCGCAAGGCGGTGGGGCCGATCGCGACGACCACCGTGCGGCGGCCTTCCACGTCGTCGTCCTGCAGAGCGGCGTACACGTGGGTCAGGCGGCGGCGCAGGTCGGTGGCGATGCGCTGCGACAGTTCCGAGCTGTCGCCGGTGATGATGCGAAAGCGCAGCGCGGAGACTTCTCCGGCCTGGGCGGAACACGCGATCAAAGCCGCCGCGCCCAGCGCGAACACGCGCCGCGCGGCTGCGCCCAGGCCGGCCATGAGCATGCCCGCCACTAGGGTTCGATCAGGCCGTGCTTGACGGCCAGCTTGGTGATGTAGGCCTGGCGGTCCACGCCCAGCTTTTCCTTGACCGACTGGCTGATATTGCTGATGGTCTTGGTGGACAGGTTCAGCTTTTCCGCGATCTCGGCGTTGGTCAGGCCTTCGGCCATCAGCTTGAATACTTCCAGCCCGCGCTGGTCCAGCTGCGATTGGGGCGAAGCGTCGCCGCGCACCGACAGGTTGGCCAGCCGCTCGGCGATCTGGGGCAGGAAGTACAGCTTGCCCTCGTGCGCGTGGCGCACGGCCGTGGCCAGGTCGGCCGGGTCGCAATCCTTGGTGACGAAGGCGCGCGCGCCCAGGCGGTAGGTCTCCTTGATCAGGCTATCCTGGTCGAACTGGCTGAGGAACACGATGTTGGCGGACGGGTACTTGCCGAGGATATTGCGGGCAGCGTCCAGGCCCGTGAGCTCAGTGCCGAAGCGGATGTCCATCACCAGCACGTCCGGCTTGAGCTCCGCGTACATGGCGGTGGCTTCGTCGGGCGTCTTGGCCTGCCCCACCACGTCCATCCCGACGCCCGCCAGCGACATGGCGAAGCCGGTCATCACGATCGGGTGATCGTCCGCCAGCATCACGCGCACGGAATTTTGCTCGTTCGGCACTCCATTTCCTCCGGATATCTGTGCTAGGATTAACTCACAGCAATACAGGTTGATTCCAGACCTGTTAGCTGATGTGATTATTTCACATAATTTCTGGTCACGGGGCTGCGCGCAGTCCTTCCACCGCGTGTGATGCGGCTCAATTCGAGCCCGATCACACGCCGATCGCAGCCCTTTCGCGGCAACTTGCGCCGCCAACGCCGATCGAATGGAGACGGTCATAGATCGGTTAGCCGTATAAAAAAGGAGATCGCCATGCAGTTCTCTCATACGTACAACGGACATACCAGCAAGCTCGGCAAAATTGCCATCGTGGCGGCAGTGCACCTGCTGATCGGCAGTGCGGTCATGCATAGCATGCACATGCGGTCGATCTCGATCCACGGTGATCCGGATACCACCATCGTCGTGCTGCCCACCGACCTGCACGAACCCCCACCGGCCCCGGTCACCCCGCCGGACGTCACGCCCATGCAGCAAACCCAGGTGTTCGTCCCGCCGGACGCGCCCTTCACGGTCGCCACCGAACCTACCATCGTCGGCACCACCACTCCCCCGGACAATCCACCCGTGGTAGTGAAGGAAGGCCCGGTCGCGCCACCCGTGACGCCGCCGGCAGTGCTGCCGAAAGCGCCGCCGATCCGCTCGGCGGTGCTGGCCGACGCCAACAGCTGCGTCAAGCCGGACTATCCGGCGCGCGCTGCACGCCTGGGCGAAACCGGCACGGTGACGCTGGCGCTGCTGGTGGACGCCACCGGCTCGGTCACCAGTTCGCGCATCGACCGTTCCAGCGGTTCGCGCGACCTGGACCGCGCGGCCCAGGCGGCGCTCTCCATGTGCAAGTTCAAGCCGGCCATGGAAGGCGGCGTGCCGCAATCGGGCTGGGCGCAGATCCAGTACGTGTGGACGCTGGACTAGCATCGCACTAGGCTCCGCGTTGCGGGACCGACTACAATCGACGGCGCGCCTCACAAAGGTGCGCCGTTTTTACTTGGTCGTTTCGTTGACCTCGTCGTTCAACCCACCCGCTACAGGAACCCATGCACAAGATGCTCTCTTCCTCCGTCAGCGCCGCCCTGGCCACCAGCCTGGTGTTCGCTTCCTCCTTCGCCTCCGTGTCAGCCCACGCAGCAGCAAGCTCGCCCAAAGTCCAGGAATCGACCCTGCGCGCGCACCTGGCCTTCCTCTCCGATGATCTGCTTGAAGGGCGCGGCACCGGCCAGCGCGGCGGCGACCTGACGGTCGCCTACCTCGAATCCCAAGCCATGGCGCTGGGCCTGAAACCCGCCAACGGCGCCAGCTACCGCCAGGCCGTGCGCATCGCCGGCGTCAAGGCCACGCCGGAAACCAGCAGCCTGGGCCTGCAGGCCAACGGCCAAATGCTCCCGGTCAGCTTCGGCAAGGACTGGGTGTGGGCGCCGGGCGACGCCAACGCCTCGCATGCGCTGGACGCGGACCTGGTGTTCGCCGGCTACGGCATCAGCGCGCCGGAGGAAGGCTGGGACGACTACGCGAACCTGGACGTCAAGGGCAAGGTGGTGGTGGTGATGGTGAACGACCCCGCGCCCACCAGCGCACAGCCGAACCGCTTCGGCGGCAAAGCCATGACCTATTACGGCCGCTGGGTCTACAAGTTCGAGGAAGCCGCGCGTCATGGCGCCCGCGGCATCCTGCTGATCCACACCGACGCTTCCGCCTCCTACCCATGGAGCGTGGTGCAGAACAGCTGGCTCAGCGAACGCTTCCAGCTGGCGCAAGGCGTGCGCGGCACCCCGCTGCAGGGCTGGATGACGGACGACACGGCGCGCGCGCTCTTCAAGGCCGCCGGCCAGGACCTGGACACGCTGCGCGCGGCCGCCGAAGTCAAGGGCTTCAAGGCGGTGCCGCTGAACGCGCGCGTGAAGGGCAAGCTGAAAGCCAATGTGCGCATGATCGAGCAGTTCAACGTCGCCGGCGTGGTGCCCGGCACGGACCCCAAGCTCAAGGATGAAGTGGTGATCTACAGCGCGCACTGGGACCACCTGGGCAAACAGGGCGAAGGCAAGGACACCATCTACAACGGCGCGGTGGACAACGCGTCCGGCACGGCGGGCCTGCTGGCGATGGCGCAGGCCGCCGTGGCCGCGCCCTCCCGGCGCAGCCAGATGTTCCTGTGGGTGGCGGCCGAAGAACAGGGCCTGCTGGGCAGCGCCGCGTATGGCAGCAATCCGCTCTGGCCGGCCGCGAAAACGGCGGCGGCCCTGAACCTGGACAGCCTGAATTTCGCCGGCGCCACGCGCGACATCGGCGTGCAGGGCAGCGAGCGCACGGAACTGGGCGCCATGGCGGCCGGCACCGCCAAGGCCATGGGCCTGCAGATCAGCGCCGCCGAACCGGACCTGAAGGGCGGCTACTTCCGCAGCGACCACTTCAGCTTCGCCAAGGCGGGCGTGCCGGCGTTCTCCATCTCGGGCGGCCACGACTGGGTGAAGGACAAGGAAGCGAACGACGCCAGGCAGAAGGCATACGGCCCGCGCTACCACCAGGCCGACGACGAATACGATCCGAACTGGGACCTGGCCGGCATGGTGCAGCAGGCGCAGTTCACCCTGAACCTGGGCCGCGCC
>JBKHWY010000365.1:0-5066 GCA_046566285.1 Gammaproteobacteria bacterium
CGTCATGCGGATGACGGAGCCGATCATGATGCGCTCGGCCGGCTGGCCCAGCTGGATGCCGCCGCTGCGCCCGCGCGAATTGAACAGCAATCCTTGCTGGCCCAGGCGGTGCACGATCTTGGTCAGGTGGTTGTGCGAGATGCCGTGCGCGGCGGCGATCTCGCGGATGGTGACGATCCGGTCGGGGTTGGCCCCCAGGTACATCAGCACGCGCAGTGCGTAATCGGTGTGATCGGTGAGACGCATGACGGGCCTCGAAAGAAAAAAAGCTGCGCCGGTGAGGGCGCAGCTTAGGGGGAGGGATTACTTGACGGCGGCGGTGGCCAGGACGGCGGCGGCGCGGCGTTGTTCGCGGGCCTTGAACACCAGGCGCCACATGAACAGCGTCAGGAAGGCGATACCGACCGAGAACACCAGGTCGCCGGGAACACGCAGCCAGACCATGGCTTCCATGAAGGCCGAGTGCACCACTTCAGGCGAACGGGCGAACCACATGCCCTTCGAGATGCTGGCCCAGGCTTGATAGATACCGGCTGGCAGCAGCGACATGAACACCATCATCGCCAGGCCGATATTCAGGCTCCAGAACATCGGCTTCAAGGCGGCGTCCGACCAGGCCAGGCGCTCGGTCAGGCCGCGCAGGCAGAACAGCATCAGGCCGATGCCCAGCATGCCGTACACACCGAACAGCGCGGCGTGGCCGTGGGCTGCCGTCATGTTCAGGCCCTGCACGAAGTACAGTGCGATCGGGGTGTTGATGGCAAAGCCCAGGAGGCCGGCGCCCACGGTATTCCAGAAGCCCACGGCGATGAAGCACAGGATCGGCCACTTGTAGGCTTGTACCCATTGCGCCGCATACGAACGCTGGTAGTTGCGGTAGGCTTCGATGCCGATGATCGACAGCGGCACCACTTCCAGGGCCGAGAACATCGAACCGATGGCGATCACCGCGGTCGGCGTGCCGGTGAAGTACAGGTGGTGCAGGGTGCCCAGGATGCCGCCGAACAGGAACACGATGGTTTCCAGCACGATGGCGCTGTTGGCCGAAGCGGCGCGGATCAGGCCCAGGCGGGTGAACAGCAGGGCGATGACGGCGGTGGCGAACACCTCGAAGAAGCCTTCGACCCACAGGTGCACCAGCCACCAGCGCCAGTACTCGATCATCGAATAGTGGGTGGTGCGGCCCCAGGTCAGGCTGGTGGCGTAGAAGCCGCCGATGCACAGCGCAGCCAGGAACACCATCGCGATCAAACCACGGCTTTCCGACGGACGCTTCAAGGCGGGCCACAGGCCACGGCCCAGCAGCAGGGCCCAGAACAGCAGGCCGACGAACAGCAGGATCTGCCACACACGGCCCATGCTGGTGAATTCCAGGCCCTGGTTGCCGAGCCAGAAGGCGAAATCGCTGCCCTGGCGTTGCAGGGTGCCGAGCCAGCCGAAGGCGGTCGAGCCGACCACGATGAAGATCAGGGCGTAGAACAGCACATTCACGCCAAGGGCCTGGAACTTCGGTTCATGTCCCGAAATGGCAGGGGCGATATACAGGCCGGTGGCCAGCCACGCGGTGGCGATCCACAGCACGGCGAACTGGGTGTGGATGGTGCGGCTGACGGTGAACGGCAGCACCTCGGCCAATGGAATACCGAAGAAGCTGGTGCCTTCGACCGAGTAGTGGGCGGTGATGATGCCCATGACCACCTGGGCGATCATCAGGCCGACCACCACGAAGAAGTATTTGCGGGTGGCTTTCATCGAGGGGGTGGGCTTCAGGTCGATCAGCGGATCGGCCTTGGGCGGGGCGGGATCGTCTTCCTCCTTATGCTTCGAGTGGAAGAACACCATCGCGGCGATCGCGCCGATCATCAGGATCACGCTGGCGATCGACCACATACCGGCGCCGGTGGTGGGGCTGTTGGCCACCAGCGGCTCGCTCGGCCAGTTGCTGGTGTACGACAGGCCGGTTTCGCCCGGACGGTCGGCCGCGGCGGCCCACGCAGTCCAGAAGAAGAAGCCGGTCAGCGCTTCGCGGTCGGCCTTGACCGGCAGCGCGTTGGGGGTCATGGCGTACTGTTCGCGCAGGTGATTGAGAGCGGCGGCATCGCCGAACAGGTCGTCGAAGTGGCGCGTGGTGCGGCGCACGGCTTCGGCGCGGATGTTCGACAGCACAATGCGGTCTTCGGCGGCGCGGTAGGTGTTGGTGCGCAGCTCGTCCTTCACCAGGCCGTCGACGCTGGCCTTGTATGAGCGGTCCAGGTCCGCATACTTGCGCCCGTAATCGCGCTCGGCGAACAGGTCCTGCAGGGCCAGCGCTTCGCGGTGCAGCCAGTCGGCCGACCAGTCGGGCGCGACATAGCTGCCGTGGCCCCATACGGTGCCCAGCTGCTGGCCGCCGGCGGCCAGCCAGGCCTGCTGGCCTTTCTGGATCTGGTCTTTGTTAAACAGCACCTTGCCGGTGGCATCGGTGACTTGCGGGATGGGTGGGGCCTGGAGGTAGATCTCGCGTCCCACCCAAAGCAGGGTGGCGAACGACAATATGCAGATCAGGGCGAGCCAAGTCCATAGTTTGCGCGTGGCATGCATGGCGGTTTCCTTGTCGAGGTTGATAATAAAAACGGATTGAAAAGACGGGTTCGTTAAGATGCATCCTATGCGCATCTTTTATAAGATGCAAAGCCAATGCATGTTTTCTTGTTGTGGTTTAAGCTCTTCGCTTACGCCCTGGTAAAAGGGTTAAAATGGTTGATCGAAGCGGGAGCTTGCGCTCCCCGATATGCCGCCGATGAGACTGACCGCCTATACCGACTACGCCCTGCGCACGCTGATGTACCTTGCGATCCACCGGGACCGCCTGGCCACTGTCCAGGAAATCGCCGACGAGCACGGCATCGCCAGGAATCACCTGACCAAGATCGTGCATCACCTCGGCATGCTCGGCTACGTCGAAACCGTGCGCGGTCGCCATGGCGGCCTGCGCCTCGGCCGCGATGCAGCCAGCATCACGATCGGCGAAGTCGTGCGCCACACCGAGACCGACTTCCACATGGCCGCATGCTTCGACCAGGCTTCCAGCGGCTGTTCCCTGGTGTCGGCCTGCGGCCTGAAAGGCACGCTGGCCCGCGCCACCCAGGCCTTCCTGGCGGAGCTCGACGGCGCCACCCTGGAATCCATGGCCGTGCGCGAGGAACGCAAGAAGCGTGGCGCCCCCGGCACACCGCGTGTCATCGAACTGCACATGGGCCGCGGGGCAGGTGGCAAACGCTCCTGAAATCCACGACGTCTGCAACAGCAATACACGGATCGTAGCGATTCGCCCGATGCGCTGCCCATGATGTAGATCAAAAATTTCAGAAATGCAGGGCTGGCTGCAAATAAAGGCAGAGAAGTGCACATGAGCGCTTGAAGCGCCTGGATGCGCAGGATAAGATGCATTCAAAATACATCTTAAAGGAGCGCTCCATGGCCACCCTCAGAATCGAAGACCCCGCCGCCACCGGCGGCTATGCCGGCCCCGCATGGCTGGCCCTCGGGTTTCGTCCGTTTTATCTGCTGGCCGCGATCTTCGCGGCCACGAGCGTCCCCTTGTGGCTGGGGACCCTGCAAGGCTGGTTGCGGGCGCCGCACATCGACTTGAACTGGCACATGCATGAAATGCTGTTCGGCTTCGTGATGGCCGTGGTGATCGGCTTCCTGTACACGGCGGGACGCAACTGGACCGGCTTGTGGACCCCGCGCGGCGCCGGCCTGGCCGCCATCGCCGGCTTGTGGATCGCCGGGCGCGTGGCCATGCTGGCCGGCGCCACCCCGCTGGCCGCCGCCATCGACCTGGCGTTCATCCCGGTGGCGGCCTGGCCGCTGTACCGTGTGCTGGCGCGCTCGGGCAACCGCCGCAACATGGTCATGCTGGTGATGCTGGCTCTCTTGATGCTGGCGAATGCCGCCTTCCACGCCATCCGCCAGGGCTGGCTCGCGGCCAGTCCGATGCAGCCGCTGCACGCGGCCATCATCGTCATCGTCGTCATCGAAGCGATCATCGGCGGGCGCATCATCCCCAACTTCACCGCCAACGCGATCGCCGGCGTCAAGCCGGTGCCCAACATCACGCTGGACAAGAACTGCATGATCCTCACCGCCTTTGCCGGCGTGGCCTGGGCCCTGCAGCTGCCCGCCGCGGCGGCCGCGCCGTTCGCCCTGGGCGCGGCCGTCGCGCAAGCCTGGCGCCTGTCGCTGTGGAAGCCCTGGTGCACGCTGCGCCATCCGCTGCTGTGGATCATGCACTTGTCGTATGCCTGGATTCCCGCCGGCTTCGTGCTGCTCGCCCTGGCCGAATGCGGGGTGGTGCCGATGTCGGCGGCCGTGCACGTGCTGGCCCTGGGCGCCCTGGCCGGCCTGATCGTCGGGATGATCACCCGCACCGCGCTGGGCCACACCGGCCGCCCGCTGAAGGCCGAACGGGTGGACACCGCCATGTACGTGCTGATCCAGCTGGGCACGGTGGCGCGCGTCGCCGCCGCGCTGGTGCCCGGATCGCTCTACATGCCGCTGCTGCTGGTGGCCGGCGCCTGCTGGTGCGCGACCTTCGTGGTGTACGTCGCCGTGTACGGCCCGCGCCTGTGCCAGCCGCGCCTCGATGGGCGCGAAGGCTGAATCCGACCCTCTCTGAAAGAACATCATGAGCACAATGAACGTACAGTTCGATGCGGACCTGATCGCACGGCTGGAGCAGCAGGGCCCGCGCTACACGTCCTACCCAACCGCCGACCGCTTCCGCGCCGGCTACAATGCCGCCGCCTGGACCGGTGTGCTGGCCCGGCGGGCCGAGGGCGCGCACCGGCTGCCGCTGTCGCTGTACCTGCACATTCCGTTCTGCGAGTCGCTGTGCTACTACTGCGCCTGCAACAAGATCATCACCAAGGAGCATGACAAGGCGGTGATCTATGTGGACTACCTCAAGCGCGAGATCTCCATGCAGGCCGCGCTGCTGGGGCAGGGCGAACGGGTCGAGCAGCTGCACCTCGGCGGCGGCACCCCGACCTTCCTGACCGATGAACAAATGGACGACGTGCTGG
>JBKHWY010000366.1:0-4772 GCA_046566285.1 Gammaproteobacteria bacterium
TCGCCCTGCTGGTCATCGGCATCACGGCGGCCCGGGTGTCGCTCGACGAAGAGCGTGCCGTGCGCGCCGAGCGCGACCGTGTCATTGCCCTGCAGGCGGCCGAGGCGGCGCTGCATGATGCGGAACGCGAGATCGAAGGGGGACGCGATCCGGTGCGCGCGGCGCTGTTTGCCAGCGGCAGTGCCGAAGGCTTCGCGCCGCAGTGCGGGCGCCAGCGCGAGATCAATGCCGGGCTGTGTCTGCCGGCCGGCCCGCACATCACGCCCGTGTGGCTGGCCACCCCCTTGGCCGAGGACAGCGATGACAGCAGCTCGGTGGCCTACGGCCGCTTTACCGGCGCCACCATGCCGGTAGGGCACGGCGGCTTGCCGCAACGTTTACCGCGCTACCTGATCGAATTGATGCCTTTCGCACGCGCGGGCGAGGATGCCAGCGCGCGCACGGGCAACTTCTACCGCATCACCGCCGTCGGCTTCGGCGCGCAGGACCAGACCCGTGTGGTGCTGCAGTCCTTCTACCTGAAGGCGGCGGCCGAGGGGGCGCCATGATCGGCCTGGTCCGATGCCTGTGGGTTGCGCTGACGGTTGCGCTGGCGATCGCAGCCGCCGCCTGCCATGCGGGGCCGCCCCAGCTGCGCATTCCCGATGAGCCGGTGGGCACGCCTGGCGCGGGCGTGCCTGCCAACGTCCTCGTGAACCTGTCGCTGACCTTCGAGGATGCCGGCGCCGCCTTCCGCGCGCCGTACCAGCCTGTCACGCGCTACGACGGGTACTTCAATCCCGCGCTGTGCTATACCTATCCGATGCTGGACAAGCCCGGCATCGGCCCGGTGCCGGACCTGGGCGAGAACGGCTACTTCAGGCCGGCGGGTGCAGCCGGTCCGGCGCACGTCTGCGCGGGCGCGTTCAGCGGCAATTTCCTCAACTGGGCGACGATGAGCACGCTCGACCTGCTGCGCATCGGCCTGACGGGCGGCGACCGGGTGGTCGATCGCAGCTCGCACACCGTCCTGCAGCGCGCCTGGCTGCCCGACGGGAAGTTCAACCTCGACTTCCAGGCCCATCCCCAGTATTTCCCACGCAAGCAGATCGGTTCGGGACCGGACAGCGGCGCGCCGGCCCAGGTGACGCCGCCGCAGGTCACTCCATTTGCGCTCGAACGTCTGTTCATCGCTTCCTGTCGCGACCGGGTGTATTTCAGCCGCACCGACCAGGCCAGCGGCTGCGCTCTCGCCTTGGCGCAACCTTCCGAGCGCCTGCTGGGCGAATTCAACGTGCGCGTCGAGGTCTGCGGCGCGCAGGACAGCGCCATGCGGCCGGACCTGTGCAAACCCTACGGCAAAGGCTTCAAGCCGGAGGGCGCGCTGCAGCAGGCGAGCGAGCGCATCGGGGTGATGGGCTACCTGAGCGAGCATCCCGGGCCCACCCAGTACGGAGGGGTGCTGCGCAGTCCGCTCAAGCTGCTCCGGCCGGACAGTGAAACCGATAGCGCCGAGTGGAGCGCACGCACGGGCGTACTCAACGCCAATCCCGACGCCACGGCGCAGGGCGGCAGTGGCGCGATCCGCTACGTCAACCTGATCGGACGCAGCAACCCGGCCCGGCTGGGCGCCTACACAACCGCAGACCCCGGCGCGGAACTCTTCTATGAAGCGCTGCGCTACCTGCAGGGGCGGGACGGCACGGTGGCCGATGGCGGCGCAGTGGACGACCGGCTGCCGGTATGGGGCACGCGCGCCGACCCCGTGCTGTCGCCCTGCCAGCGCAATGTGATCGCCACCATCGGCCACGCCGCGTTCATCGATGACCGCTTCGTTCCCGGCAATACCCGCACCGATCACCACGACGCGTCGCGCCCGCCCGACAGCTTCGGTTCGCCCTTCGATGTGATGCAAGCCACCCGCACCGTGGGCGCGCTCGAAGGCGTCAACGGAACAACTCCGCTCGACCTCCTGGGCGCCGGCGCGGACGGCGCGGGCAGCTACTACATCGCCGGCGCGGCCTGGTGGGCCCACACCCGTCCCGTGCGTCCGGACCACCCCTGGATGCGGGTGGACAGCTACAGCCTGGAGCTGGGCCGCCCGAGTGGGCCACCCGACAGCCCCTTGTACTACGCCGCCAAGTTCGGCGCGTTCAACGACCGGAACAAGGATGGCGACCCCGGCGTGACCGCCAACGGGCGGCGCGACGCCAGCGAATGGAGCGCCGACGGCAAGCGCCCCGACCACTACCATCCGGCACCGGACGGACACGCCGTGGTGGGCGC
Organism: Gammaproteobacteria bacterium; assembly: GCA_046566285.1. Lineage (GTDB taxonomy): Bacteria > Pseudomonadota > Gammaproteobacteria > Burkholderiales > Burkholderiaceae_D > Telluria_A. The sequence goes on from JBKHWY010000366.1 coordinate 2,266, forward strand.
GGTCCGCGAACTGTTCGCGCACACGGGACAGGGCACGCGACGCCTGGGCGGCGCCGTAGCGTGGGGCACCGGCGCAGGAAGCGATAGCCGTTTCATCATCCAGGCAGGCTACGACCTCGGCGCAGGCAGCGGCTCACTGCAGCGTTACGCCGTGCAGGCGAACAAGGACGGCGTGGTGCTCGCCAACCAGCCTGCGTGGGATGCCAACGTCCTCCTCACCGGCCAGCAGGATGCCGCCGGCCCGGCGGCGCCTCAGGTCACCCCGGCCATGCGCAAGATCTACACGCTGGCCTATCGGGACGATCATGCGTCCGTCCTTGTGCCGTGGCACTGGAGCGCGCTGCCCGACGACATCCGCGCCTGGCTCGACCGAAGCGGGCCGGGCGGCATGCCGGACGGGCGTGGCGAGCAGCGCGTGCAATGGTTGCGCGGCGAGCGCGGCGCCGAAGGGGAGGGCGGTCTGCGCAAGCGTACCGGCGTGCTCGGCGACATCGTCCATAGCACACCGCTCATCGTCGGCCCGCCCTCCGCCGCCATTCAGGGCGACGGGTATGGCGCCTTCCGCGCACGCTTCAAGGCGCGTGCGAGCGTGGTGTTTGTAGGCGCCAACGATGGCATGCTGCACGCCTTCGATGCGATGAGCGGCCGCGAACTGTTCGCCTACATTCCGCACGCCTTGCTGCCGTCGGTGAGTTTGCTGGCCCAGCCGGGCTACCGCCACCGCCCGTATGTCGATGGCAGTCCCGCCCAGGGCGAAGCCATCGTCAATGGGCAGTGGAGAACCGTGCTGGCGTCCGGCATGGGCATGGGCGCACGCGGCGTGTTCGCGCTCGATATCTCCGATCCCGCCAACTTCGCCGGCGGCGCCGGCGCCTTATGGGAATTCACCGACGCCGACGATGCGGCCATGGGCCACCTGCGCGCTCCGCCTGCCATCGCCAAGCTCACCGTGGCGGTGCGCGGCGGCGTGCCCCTGTACCGCTATTTCGTGGTGGTGGGAAGCGGCATCAACCCGCGCGGCGGCGCAGGCAATGGCGCGCTGTTCCTGCTGGCGCTGGACAAAGCGCCCGGCGAGCGCTGGAAGCTGAACGTCAACTATTTCAAGATCGTCGCACCCGTGGCGGACGAGGCTCAGCCGAACGCGCTCGCGCCCCCTGCGCTGGCGATTGCGGGCGACGGCAGTGTGCGGTATGCCTATGCCGGCGACCTGCAGGGCAACCTGTGGCGCTTTGACCTCAGCGGCAAGCCGCCGTGGGGCGGCGCCCTGCGCGCGCCGCTGTTCGTGGCACGCGACGACGACAAGCGGCGCCAGCCCATCACCCACGCGCCCAGGCTGTCGTTCGCGCCGGGCGGCGGCTACCTGGTGTCCTTCGGCACCGGCAAGTATCTGGAGCCGCAGGACGATGGTCCCGCCAGCTTTGCCACCCAGTCGTTCTATACCGTCCACGACCGGCTGGCCGACCCGGTCCGCACCCTGGCGGGGCGCTCGGCGCTGGCCGTGCGTACGCTCAGCGGAAATGGTCCGTTCGCCCTGCACGGCAAGCCGGTCGCGTATGCGGACGGCCAGGGCGATGGCGCGGCGGATGCGGGCTGGTACTTCGACTTGCCGGGCGGGCCCGAACAGGGCGAACGCATGGTTGCGCAGCCCCAGTTGCGCAGCGGCGCGCTGATATTCGATTCGATCATCCCGGGTGGCGCGTCCTGCTCCGGCCCGGCGTCGCGCAGCTATCTCGTCGACGTGTTGTCCGGGCTGGCGATCGGCAACGCAGGAGAGGCGCGGCAGGACGCTGTCACCGGCGAATGGAGCCCCCCGTCGGAGGACGAACTGAGTGCAGCTACGTTCGCACCCATCCTGTTCGAGACCGGCAGCGCGCGCGGCGCGCCCACGGCCACGGGAGCGGTCAGCGTGCTGCGCACCTTCACGCTGGTGCGCCCGGGCAGAGGAGTGGATGGAGCCGACTCGGCGCAGGTGCACCAACGCAAGGTCAAGCTGACCGCTGGACGGCTGAGCTGGCGCGACATCGCCAACTGGCTTGACCAGCGCAACGCCGCACGGCGCAAGGAGAGGTGAACATGCCGCATCACGCAAGACGCCAGGGATTCACGCTGGTCGAGACCATGGTGGCGATGGCCATCGTCGCCATTCTGGCCGCGCTGGCTTACCCGAGCTACCGCCAGTACGTCGTCAAGTCCAGGCGTACGCAGGCGCAGACGGTGCTGCTTGAACTGATGCAGAAGCAGGAGCGCTACTACACCTACCATAACCGCTACCTGGCGTTTTCCTCAGCGTCCACCGACCCCGACGAAAAGCGTTTCCGCTGGTGGCTCGGGGACACGGCCGCCACCAGCGCCTATGAATTGCGCGGCGAAGCCTGTCCGGGCCAGTCGATCGAACGCTGCGTGAGCCTGGTGGCCACGCCGGGCACCGACAAGGTCGACCGCCATTTCCGCGATGCCGAATGTCAGGTGCTGACCTTGCGCAGCACGGGCGAGCGCGCTGCCGGCGG
>JBKHWY010000366.1:4782-5047 GCA_046566285.1 Gammaproteobacteria bacterium
GACCTGGCAGGTGCTGGCCATGAAGCGCCCGCATGCAGCGCTGGCGGGCAGGCAGGGCTTCACTCTGGTCGAGCTGATGACGGTGCTGGCCATCGCCGGCATCCTGCTGGCATTGGCCACGCCCGACCTGCGCCGCATGGTGCGCCAGCAGGAACTCAAAGCCACCGTGGCGGACCTGTACAGCGCGCTGGAACTCACGCGCGCGCAAGCCATCGGGCGCGCCAGCCGGGTCTTGCTGGTGCCCGCCAACGGCAGCGACTGGGAC
>JBKHWY010000367.1:0-5030 GCA_046566285.1 Gammaproteobacteria bacterium
CACGGCGTGCCCCAGCGCACGCTGCTGCTGGGCGACCCCTACCACTGTGAGTGCCACAAGACGGCGCGCCTCTTGGCCGCCAAACTGCGCATCAAGCCCGAGGACTACCTCGTCACCTTCCAGTCACGCTTCGGCAAGGCCGAGTGGCTGCAGCCCTACACGGCGCCCACCATCGCCCAGCTGGCGCGCGACGGCGTCAAGCGGGTGGATGTGGTGTGTCCGGGGTTCACCAGCGATTGCCTGGAAACGCTGGAAGAAATCAATATGGAAGTGCGGCACGACTTCATGGCGGCGGGGGGCAAGCAGTTCCACTACATCCCCTGCCTGAACGAGTCCCCGGCCTGGATCGCCGGCCTGGCGCAAATCGCCGAACAGCACCTGATCGGCTGGCCGACCCTGATGACTGCTGCCCAGCGCGAGGAACAGAAGCGCGACTACGAGGCCGGCCGCGAAAATGCGATCCGGCTCGGCGCACCCTGAATCAGGGCAGCGCCAGGTCGGCGTAGCAGATCCACGCCATGGCCAGCACGGTGTAGGCCAGCACACTGGCGGCAATCAATTGTAATTTCATGATGGGCTCCCTTCAGCGTTCAGTTCGACGCTGTTGGTTCAATGGTAGCCAGCCGTGTTCTTCAATGCAGTGGCGAAACCGTAAGACTTGTAACGACAGTTACATGTGGCCTGCTGCGCAAATGCCCCTTGAAAATGTAGGACATAGCCCCATGTAGGGGCCTGTGTGGTGAGCAGGACACCTCTAATAATTAGCCAAGTCATTGATTCTAGGAGTTTTTCGATGTAAGACCAAGAAAATCAGGATGTGCAGGTTTCGCAGGACGAAGCGCAACAGGCTTCTCCAGAGGCGGGCTCTGCCGGACCGAGCCTGGAAGAACAGCTGAGCGCGACCGAAGCCAAGCTGGCTGAAATGCACGATGCCTTCATGCGCGCCAAGGCCGAAGGCGAAAACATCCGCCGCCGTGCGCAGGAAGACGTGAGCAAGGCGCACAAGTTTGCCGTCGAAAGCTTCGCCGAAGCCATGCTGCCGGTGCGCGACAGCCTGGAAATGGCCCTGAAAGTGGAAGCGCCCACCATCGAATCGCTGAAGGAAGGGGTGGAAATGACGCTCAAGCAGCTGACCTCCGCCTTCGAGCGCAACCGCCTGGTGGAAGTGCTGCCCCAGCAGGGCGACAAGCTGGACCCGAACAAGCACCAGGCCGTGGCCGTGGTGCCGGCCGAGCAGGAAGCCAATACCGTCGTCACCGTGCTGCAGAAAGGCTACATGATCGCCGACCGCCTGCTGCGCCCGGCCATCGTCACCGCCGCGCAAGCGAAGTAAACGTAAAAAGATGCACGTCGTCGTTTCCAAGCTCTTGAAAACGTAGCGCTTTTCCTCACATTCGAATCATCTGAAACTAGTATTTAAAGGACAATAAAATGGGCAGAATTATCGGTATCGACCTGGGAACGACCAACTCCTGCGTCGCGATCATGGAAAATGGTCAGCCAAAGGTAATCGAGAACGCTGAAGGCGCGCGTACGACGCCTTCCATTATTGCTTACCAAGATGATGGCGAAATTCTGGTGGGCTCGCCGGCCAAGCGCCAGGCAGTCACCAATCCGAAGAACACCCTGTTCGCGGTCAAGCGCCTGATCGGCCGCAAGTTCGAGGAAAAGGAAGTCCAGAAGGACATCGGCCTGATGCCGTACTCGATCACCAAGGCCGACAACGGCGACGCCTGGATCGGCGTGCGTGACAAGAAGCTGGCTCCGCCGCAGATCTCGGCGGAAGTGCTGCGCAAGATGAAGAAAACCGCCGAGGATTACCTGGGCGAGGAAGTGACGGAAGCGGTCATCACCGTGCCGGCCTACTTCAACGACTCGCAGCGCCAGGCCACCAAGGATGCTGGCCGCATCGCGGGCCTGGACGTCAAGCGCATCATCAATGAGCCGACCGCGGCCGCGCTGGCCTTCGGCCTGGACAAGACCGACAAGGGTGACCGCAAGATCGCCGTGTATGACCTGGGCGGCGGTACCTTCGACGTCTCGATCATCGAAATCGCGGACGTGGACGGCGAGAAGCAGTTCGAAGTGCTGTCGACCAATGGCGACACCTTCCTGGGCGGCGAAGACTTCGACCAGCGCGTGATCGACTACATCATCGACGAATTCAAGAAGATCAACGGCCTGGACCTGAAGAAGGACCCGATCGCCCTGCAGCGCATCAAGGCCTCGGCCGAGCGCGCCAAGATCGAACTGTCGTCCTCGCAGCAGACCGAGATCAACGAGCCGTACATCGCCATGGCGAACGGCGCCCTGGTCCACCTGAACCTGAAGATCACCCGCGCCAAGCTGGAATCCCTGGTGGAAGAGCTGATCAACGCCACCATCGAGCCATGCCGCGTCGCCATCAAGGATGCCGGCGTGAAGGTGTCGGACATCGACGACATCATCCTGGTGGGCGGCATGACCCGCATGCCGAAGGTGCAGGAAAAGGTGAAGGAATTCTTCGGCAAGGACCCACGCAAGGACGTGAACCCTGACGAAGCCGTGGCCGTGGGCGCCGCGATCCAGGGCTCGGTGCTGGCCGGCGACCGCAAGGACCTGCTGCTGCTGGACGTGACTCCGCTGTCGCTGGGCATCGAAACCCTGGGCGGCGTGATGACCAAGATGATCCACAAGAACACCACGATTCCGACCAAGTTCAGCCAGGTGTTCTCGACCGCGGACGACAACCAGCCTGCGGTGACCATCAAGGTCTACCAGGGCGAGCGCGAGATCGCGGCCGGTAACAAGTCGCTGGGTGAATTCAACCTGGAAGGCATCCCGCCGGCGCCACGCGGCACGCCGCAGATCGAAGTGACCTTCGACATCGACGCCAACGGCATCCTGCACGTGGGCGCCAAGGACAAGGCCACCGGCAAGGAAAACAAGATCACCATCAAGGCCAACTCGGGTCTGACCGAGGACGAAATCCAGAAGATGGTGAAGGACGCCGAGCTGAACGCCGAGGAAGACAAGAAGGTCAAGGAACTGGCCGAGTCGCGCAACCAGGCCGACGCGCTGATCCACTCGACCCGCAAGTCGCTGACCGAATACGGCGACAAGCTGGACGCCGGCGAGAAGGAAAAGATCGAAGCAGCGATCACCGATCTGGAAGGCTCGATCAAGGGCGGCGACAAGGCCGAGATCGACGCCAAGCTGGCGGCGCTGTCGACCGCTTCGCAGAAGCTGGGCGAAAAGATGTACGCTGACATGCAGGCGCAGCAGCAAGCCGGCGGTGACGCCGGTGGCCAGCAAGCCCAGGGCGGCGCGGGCGCCAAGCCAGCCGAAGACGACGTCGTCGACGCCGACTTCAAGGAAGTGAAAGACGCGAAGTAATTCGTCGGTTCGCAAGTAGTCATGCGGTCGTGGCGGATGTCACGGCCGCGCGAATCGGACCGAGCCCTTCGCGGCTCGGTTTTTTCGTAAATGGTCGAACGTGATCCAGCGTGATCCACGTGGTCATTGATTAGTCAGACAAGCAAGGTGCCAAATGGCAAAGCGTGATTATTACGAGATCCTTGGGGTCGCGAAGAATGCTTCGGAAGAAGAGATCAAGAAGAGCTACCGCAAGCTCGCGATGAAGTACCATCCGGACCGCAATCCGGACAGTAAGGAATCGGAAGAAAAATTCAAGGAGGTCAAGGAAGCCTACGAGATGCTGACCAATCCGGAAAAGCGCGAGGCGTATGACCGCTACGGTCACGCCGGCGTCGATCCGAACATGGGCGGCGGTGGCGGCGGCGGGTTCGGCGCGGGTGGCTTCGGCGACCTGGGCGATATCTTCGGCGACATCTTCGGCGGCGGACGGCGCAGTTCCGGCCCGCAGGTGTACCGCGGCGCGGACCTGCGCTACAACCTTGAAATCACCCTGGAACAGGCGGCGCACGGATTCGACACCACCATCCGCGTGCCCAGCTGGGACAAGTGCGACACCTGCCACGGCAGCGGGGCCAAGCCGGGTACCTCGCCGGTCACCTGCACCACCTGCGGCGGTCATGGCCAGGTACGCATGCAGCAGGGCTTCTTCAGCATCCAGCAGACCTGCCCGAAATGCCACGGCAACGGCAAGATCATCCCCGAACCCTGCCCGACCTGCAGCGGCCAGGGGCGCATCAAGCGCAACAAGACCCTGGAAGTGAAGATTCCCGCCGGGATCGACAACGGCATGCGCATCCGCTCGTCGGGCAATGGCGAGCCGGGCACCAACGGCGGGCCGCCAGGCGACCTGTACGTGGAAATCCACATCAAGCCGCACGCGGTGTTCCAGCGCGAAGGCGACGACCTGCATTGCGAAATGCCGATCTCCTTCGTGAAGGCGACCCTGGGCGGCGAGATCGAAGTGCCGACCCTGTCGGGCAAGGTGTCGTTCACGATCCCCGAAGGCACCCAGTCGGGCAAGACCTTCCGCCTGAAAGGCAAGGGCATCAAGGGCGTGCGTTCCGGTTATTCGGGCGACCTGTTCTGCCACGTGCAGGTGGAAACCCCGGTCAAGCTGACCGAAAAGCAGAAAGACCTGCTGCGCGAATTCGAGCGCCTGACCACTGAAGGCGGCTCAAAGCACAGCCCGCAGAGCAAGGGCTGGATGGACAAGGTGAAGGATTTTTTCGAATAGGGCGGATGTTGCGCCGTGCCTAACTTGTCATCCTCGCGAAAGCGAGGACCCATCTTCAGTATTCCCGCCCACTGCTCACGCAGTGGGCGTTTTCACTAATGCCATCAGCCTTATCGGTGTAACGAGCCGAGGGTAATGAAAAGGACATTTCATGCAAAACAGCCTGTTGAAGCCACGTATTATCGATGTTGAAGCCATCGCTCCTGGTCACGCCAAAGTCGTGATGGAGCCGTTCGAGCGCGGCTACGGCCACACATTGGGTAATGCGTTGCGCCGCGTGCTGCTGTCGTCCATGATCGGCTACGCGCCGACCGAAGTGACGATCGCTGGCGTGGTCCACGAGTATTCGTCGCTGGACGGCGTGCAGGAAGACGTGGTC
>JBKHWY010000368.1:0-5028 GCA_046566285.1 Gammaproteobacteria bacterium
CAGGCCTGCGACGCCACGCTGGCCCTACCCGTAGGCGCCGGCTTTTCCAGCCCGGACGCCAGGGTGACCTTGAGCGCGCCGGTGGCTGCAGCCACCCTGTACTTCCAGCCCGACGGCACCATCACCTCGGATGCGGCCGGCGCCGTGCCGGTGGCGCGCACCGTGCTGACCGTCAGCGCCCCTACCCTCCCCGCCAGGACGGTCACATTGAGCGGGACCACCGGCTATGTGGACTAGCCATGTCGACTAAAGCGCAGGCCGGCGTGACCCTGGTCGAACTAATCGTGGCGCTGGTGATCGTCGCCAGCGCCACGGCCGGCCTGCTGGCCGCGTTCAACAGCACCCGCATCAACACCGACCCGGTGATCGAAAAGCAGATGGCCGCCGTCGCCGAGGGCCTGATGGAAGAAGTCCTGCTCAAGCCCTTCGCCTCGGCCAATGCACCCGGCAGCACACGCGGCAATTATCAGGACGTGGACGACTTCCGGCTCTACACCGGCAACCTGACCGCCTCCGCCGCGGCCATCCCCATTACCGATGCGAGCGGCAATGCGATTGCGGCGCTGGCCGGCTACCGGGTGGGCGTGCGCGTCGAGGATGCGGCGCTCACTGGCATTGCGGCCACGGACGCGCGCCGCATCACCGTGCAAGTGTGGCACGGAGCCGATTCGTTCGCGCTCACCGGATGGCGGACCAGGCCATGAAGGGCCGGCGCGGATTCACCCTCGTCGAGCTGGTCGTCGTGATCGTCCTGGTGGGGATCCTGGCCGGGGCGATGATCATGTATTTCAAGCCGGCCATCCAGATGTACCTGGCCAGCGGGCGCCGCGCAGGGTTGACCCACCAGGCCGATACGGCGCTACGCCGCATCGTCACGGAAGTGCGCGCCGCCGTGCCCAATTCCTTGCGCCTGGGCGGCAACTGCCTGGAGCTGGTGCCGACCATTGCGGGCGGGCGCTACCGCATCGCGCCGGACGGCGCCTGGGACGCCGTCAATCCCGCCAATCCGACGGCTGCGCTGGACAGCGCCGAACCGGTCACCAGCTTCGACGTGCTGAGCGACTTCACCGGCAAAAGCCCCGGCAGCTGGGCCGCCGCCAAGGATGACTGGGTCGTCATCGGCAACCAGAACACCGCCGACCTGTACGCCGCCACCAGCGCCGTCAACAGCACGCGCGCGCAGATCCTGTCGGTGGCCGCAGCCCCCGCCGGCAGCGCACGGATCACGCTGGCGGCGGCCAAGCAGTTCCCGGTCGGGTACGACGGGGGGCGCTTCGTCATCGTGTCCAATGCCCAGCAAGCGGTCAACTACGTCTGCACCGGCGTGGGGCGCGACAGCAAGGGCACCGGCACCGGCACGCTGTACCGCATCGCCGCCTATGGCTTCAACGCCAATGGCGTATGCCGCACGGCGGTGTCCTCATCCCCAGTGCTGGCCACCAAGGTGGCGGCCTGCAGCTTCCTCTACAACCCCGACCAGGGGGCAACGCAGGAGAGCGGCTATGTCCAGGTCCAGCCGACGATTGCCGACGATGGCGAGGAAGTCACCCTCAGCTACGGCGCCCACGTGGACAACCTGCCATGAGCGCGCATCATCATCGGCAAGGAGGATTCGCCTACGTGGCCGCCGTCGTGCTGCTGGTGGTCATGGCGGGCATGGCCGCCACGGTGATCACGCTGAACAATACGCAGCGGGCCAATGGCAGCCACGATCTGTTGGGCATCCGCGCCGCCCTGGTGGCGCGCGCGGGCGTCGAATGGGGGCTGTATCAGGTGCGGACCTTCAACACACCGTACTGCAGCCAGGCCAGCGACACCCTCACGACCCTGACGGATTTCAGCGACACCGGCTTCGTGGTCTCGGTGCGCTGCCGGCGGACGGCGTTCAACGAGGGATCGACGGTCGCCGGCGTGCAGGTCAAGTACCTGTACCGGATTTCGGCGACGGCGTGCAACAACAGTGCGGTATGTCCGGCGCCGGCGGACGTGGTGGCGGCCGTGGACTATGTGGAGCGGCGGCGCGTGGCGACGGTGTGCACGACGGCCACGCCGGGGGTGGACTGCTACTGAACCGAACGGCGAAAAGAAAAAAGGCCTGGCATCGCGCCAGGCCTTTTTGTTTGATGCGGGAGCGATTAGCAGCCGGTGGTCACCGCGGTGATGGTCGGTGCGCCGCCCGAGGCCGCTTCGGTGTACTTGGCGTAGCAGGTCAGGCCTTTCGGATTGCCGGAGAGCGATTGCGACACGAAAGCGACTTCGCCTGCAGCGGTAGCCGGCAGGTTGGCGGTGGCAGCGCTCACGCCAGGACCGACAGTGATCCAGTCGGTCGCGGTCAGGCCGGCGGCGGCGGCAACGCTGCCGGCAGCCGGGTAGCCGTTGACCAGGGTCACGCTGGTGCCGTCCAGGCTCACGGCCAGGGTGGCGCCGGAACCGGTGGTCGAACCCACCAGGAACTTGCCGTGCGCCATGGCGCTGGCCGATTCAATCGAGCCGCGCACTGCGGTCGCAGTCGCCTTGCGGGCTTCGTTGCCCATGTCGGCAAATTTCGGCAGCGCGGTGGCGGCCAGGATGCCCAGGATGACGATCACGACGATCAGTTCGATCAGGGTGAAACCCGCCTGGTTGACGGAAGCGCTGCGCAGCGATTGTACTTTCATGTGGTTCTCCAATTTCGGTATGTGGTGCAAAAGAAAAAAAATAAGTTGCGCGACAGAACGAAAGTTACCGTATCACAAATACAGCGTATTTATCCATCGACTTGTTCCAAGGCAATGCCTGATGCGGCGGTCCCTGTTGACCTGACGAAATGTTGGGTCAGGCCAAGTAATATTACCTTGTATCTCAAGGTCTTCGGGCTTCCATCCGGAAATTTTTCGCCAAAATTTAACAAATAGACCAGATGGTGTTGCTTTCTGTCGAAATACCAGGTGCCGGCGTGGACAGTTTGATCAGGCGCGCCGAAGTATTCGCCCACATAGTTGGCAGGTTTTTCACGCAGCCAGTCCATCGGGTTTTTCCGGCTCAACGCTTCGAAATCCACCTCGGCGCTGCCGGTGCGCGCCCGCGCCACGGCCACGGTCATTTCGGCGCGCAGGATGCCCACCATGCGCTCCACGGCCGCCCGCTCGGCGTGCTCGCGGTACAGGGCCAGGCGCTGCAGCAAGGCGCCCCACAGCACGGCCACGATGACGGCCACCACCATCAACTCCAGTAGTGACGCGCCGCGCTGGCGCCATGCTGTCGGCTGCCCGCTCATTTGTGCAGCGCGGCCTTGCCCAGGTCCCAGATCGGCAGGAAGATGCCCAGTGCCAGGATCAGCACCATGATGCCCAGGAAGGTGATCATGATCGGCTCGATCTGGGCCGACAGGGTCTTCAGCTCATAATCGACTTCGCGCTCGTACATCTGGGCGATTTCGTCCATCAGATCGTCCAGCGAGCCGGTTTCCTCGCCCACGGCGATCATCTGCAGCACAATGGGGGTGAACACCCCGGCCGCCACGGCGGTGCGCAGGATGCTCTCCCCGCGCTCGACGCCATCGCGCATATTGTCCACGCGGGACGACAGGTAGGCATTGTCGACCGTTTGCGACACCACCGACAAGGCCTGCACCATGGGCACGCCGCTCTTCATCGACAGCGAATAGCTGCGCGCAAAGCGCGCCATGGTGCCCTTGTGGATGATCTTCCCGGCGATCGGCAGCTTGAGCTTGACGCGGTCCCACCACATGCGGCCGGCCTCGCCGCTGACATAGCTGCGCGCCCCGAACACGGCGGCGATCGAGCCGGCCAGGAGCGCCGGCCAGTAGCTCACCATGAAGTTCGAGCTGGCGATCAGCATGCGCGTCATCAGCGGCAGTTCGGCATTGAAGCTGGCGAACACCTTGACGAACTGGGGGATCACCCAGATGTTCACCACCACCATCGCGCCCAGCATGGCGATGCAGACAAAGGTCGGATAGCGGATGGCCGACTTGACGCGCTCGCGCATGTCGCGGTCGAATTCCAGGTGGTCGAACAGGCGCAGGAACACTTCTTCCAGGCGGCCCGTCATCTCACCCACCCGCACCATGGACAGGTAGAAGTTGTTGAAGACGGTCGGGTGGCGCTTCATGGCCGCCGACAGTTCGCGGCCCGAGTCGAGCGACTCGCGCAAGTCCTGGATCACCTTGGCGAAGGACTTGCTGATGGCCGATTCCTGCAGGCCCGCCAGGCCACGCATGATCGGCACGCCGGATTTCAGCAGGGTGTAGAGCTGGCGGCTGAACAGCTGCACGTCCATGTCCGTGACCGGCTTCTCGAACAGCTTGGCGAACCGGCCCTCGCCCGGTTCGGCCGTGGTGCGCGAGGTGGCGCTGATGTCAATCGGCGTGACGCCATTGGAAAACAGCTGGTCGGCGACAGCGCTGCTGTCGGCGCCTTCCAGCACCCCCTGCAGCATCTCGCCGCGTACGTTACGGCCTTTGTAGGCGAAAAATGGCACTCGTGTGCTCCTTGTTCATCCAGCTGCTTATTCGTCAAGCTGCTTATTCGTCAAGCTGATTACTGATGCGCATGGCTTCCGCGATGGTGCTGCGGCCCTGCACGGCCAGCTGCACGCCGTTGCGGCGCAGCGTGTCGCCGCCCATCTGGGCGTGCGCCGCGCGCAGGAAGTGCGCCGGGTCCGGGTGGTTGGCCGCGTCCACCACGGGAGCGGTCATCTCCAGCAGTTCGTACACGCCGGTACGTCCCCGATAGCCCATGCCGTTGCAGTGCGAGCAGCCCTTCCCGTGGAAGAACTGGGTGGTGTGCGCATGGTCGCCCAGTTCGGCGCGCAGCGCCGCGCCCACCGGCTCCTCGACCCAGCCGATCGTCGGGGCCAGGCGAACGACGCCGTCGGCCCGCCGCACCATGCCGGCGACCGCCGCGCCGGTGCCGACGTAACGACTGTCGTCCGGCGCGTCCCGGCGCATCTCGTGGACGAACTTGGCCAGCGGCTGCACCGCCTCGAGCACCTGCATGCCGCGGGGCCGTTCGGCTTCGCGGCGGT
>JBKHWY010000369.1:0-5025 GCA_046566285.1 Gammaproteobacteria bacterium
TTGTTCAAGCTCATGGGGTGTCCTTGAAAACGAAAAAACAAAAATTATGGTTGGATCAACACCGGATTATAACCAATGCGGGTAGCTTTGTGCGATGCAGCAACTGCCAAGCGAACGCGCACACGGGCTCAGGCCCCCGGCGGGGGCGCCCGCACGCATTCGCCGCAGGCGCGCTACACTGACCATTTCGACAACTGAAAGGAATGGCATGCGGCCGGATCAATGCTTGCCCGACGGGCAAAACCAAGTGGAAGTGAATGGGGTAACGGTGCGCAAGGGCAGCGTGGGCGCTTTCCTGGCCAGTGTGCGCGTCTGGCGCGATGCGCAGGCTGCTGAAGCGGAGCGCCAGGCGGCGCAGGAGGACATCGTCGCCCTGATTCCATCGCTACAGTCGCTGGGCCTGTTCGAGGTGCTGGCCCCTGTCGATCCGCAATTGCGCGCGCTGGTCGAAGCACACGCGTCGCGCCCCGCCGGCGCAGCGCCAGGCCAGGGGGCGACTTAGCGGACTAGAGGATACTGGCCAGCGCGCACTGGCGGTAATGCGCCGCCGCTTCCTCGCCCTGGCCCAGCGCTTCATGCATTTGCGCCAGCTTCAGGTGCGCTTCGCGCACCATGCGCGCTTCGGTGGCTTCCGACAGGGCCTGCTCCAGGTAGCGCTGGGCCTTGCCCCATAACTTCTGCTTCAGGCACAGCGAGCCCAGGGTCAAGGCCAGCTCGGCGTCCAGCGGACGCTCGCGCAGCCACGCTTCGCAACGTTCGATCTGGGCCAGCAGCGAAGGCGAACCGGCCTGGCCGGCGTCGCGGTAGGCGCGCACGACGCGATCATCCCAATTGCTGGCCAGGGCCTGTTCGGCGGCCTGGCGCGCTTCCTCGTGCAGGCCGCGCGCGTTCAGGGCCGCCACCGCACGCGCCGCGATGAAGGGCGCCACCCGCTCGGCCGGAGGCACCGTGGACCACACCCGCAGGATCGACTCGGCGTCGTGGCTGCTGTCGGACAGCAGCGCGTCGTAGGCCAGCTCGCGCAGGCGCGCCGACAGTGCCGGATGCAGGGCCTTGTGCTTGTCGAGCAGGCGCACCAGGCGCAGCACTTCGGGCCAGTTCTTGGCCTGCTGGTGCGCCTTCAACGACCATTGCAGCGCGTGGATGTGGCGGGTGCCGCTGGCGTTCAATTCGGCCACCGCGTCCAGCGCCGCTTCCGGCTGGTGGTCGTCCACCAGCAGTTCGGTGATCGTCATCAGGCGCGCCGTCTTCATGGCGTTGTCGTGGGCGATGCCGGCCAGCCACTGGTCACGCCGGGTCGACTGGCGCATCCGGTGCGCGGCGCGGGCGCCGATCAGCGCGGCCACGGAGGCATTCTCGGGCAGCTCGGCGGCCCGTGCGGCCGCCTTTTCGGCCTGGCCGAAGCGCCCTTCGAACAGCGCCTTCAAGGCATCGCGCAAGCCCTTGTTGCCGTCGCGCTCACGCTTGCGCTGGCGGTAGGCCGCCACCCGCGCCGGCATCGTCACCGTTGCGCGGAAGGCGCGCAGCAGCCAGTACAGCACCAGGAACAGCAGCACTGTCAGCACCACGAACAGGTTCAGCGACAGGTCGATCCGGTGCGGCGGATAGAAGAACACCACGTTGCCGGGATTGAAACGCGCCGTCACGGCGATCCCGATCGCGCCTGCCATCAGGGCAACTAACCAAATGAGTAGACGCATGGCTAGGGTTTCGCTTTGTAGTTGCGCACCGCGTCCAGGCTTTCCGCCAGCGAGGGCATTTCGATGGCCAGGTTATTGGCCTGCACCTGGCGCAGCAGCGCCTGCGCGGTCTGGGTCTCGCGCGCCTTGACGTCGAAATAGCGGGTCAGCGCATCCTGGGCCGCCACCAGGTCGGTGCGGAACGCTTCCTCGTTACGCGACAGCAGCGCCAGGCGCGCATTCAACAGGCGCAGCTTGAGGTTCTCACGCAGGAAATACGACTGGGTGGGCGACATCATCAGCGCGGCCGGATTGTCCACGCTGCGCACACGGATCAGCTGGCGGATATCCGACCACATCTCCGCGCTCCAGTTACGCCAGGTCTGCTGGGTGCGGGCCCACAGCGAATCGGGGACCTTGGGAACTTCCGGCTTGCCTTCGACGGCCACACCCACGCGGCCCGGCTGCACCGGCACGGCCGGCTTTTCGTCGGCCAGCATCGGCAAGGTATCGACCTGGGCGATCACATTGTCCAGGCGCAGCGCCACGCCCGCCAGGTCCAGCGTCGGCAGCGCCTTGAGCTTCTCGGTATCGCGGGCAATTGCGCGGCGGATGGTGATGAATTGCGGCTTGTCCGAGCGCGACAGCGAGCGGTCGGCGTTTTGCAGCGCGATCAACGCGCCCTGCACATTGCCGGCCAGTTGCAGCTGCTGGCTGGCGGTGGACAGCACTTGCTCGATTTCGGCCAGCGCCCATTCGTCACGGTTCTTCGACAGGTCCTGGTACAGCTGCTCCAGCGCCAGTTGCTGGCTCTGGGCTTCGGCCTGGCGGTTCTCCAGCAGCGACACCTTGGCCTGCAAGTCCTTGACCTGGTCCTGCACGGTCTTGGCCAGCGTGCTCGTCTCGGTGGTGATCAGTTCGCCGCGCTGCAGGCTCTTGGCCATTTCCATGCGCAGCGTCTGCATGTGGTTGCGCGTCGAGAACGCATGCGCGGCCAGCAGGATGAACAGCACGATGACCGCCACCGTCAGCGGACGCTGCAGCATATCCACCACCGTGGGCGCGGGCGCGGCAGCGGGCGCGCTGGCAGCCACGGCGGGCGCAACGGCGGGCTCGGGCTGGCTGGATGCCGGTGGCGGCGTGGGTTCAGGAAGAGTAGGCAAATCGTTCATGCTCATGATTGTAACGCGGCAAGCAGGCGTTCGTCGCCTGAACCACTCTGGGTCAGTCGGGTAAATCCCAGTGCGACGGCCGTGTCGGCAATGCGCTGGTGCGGCACGATCAGGTGTTGATGTTGCAATTTTGCTACAAGCTCGGGACCACCGGCTTCCCGCAACAGGTCCACCAGCCCGCGCAGCGCTTCCGAACTGGTGATGAGCCAGTCGTGCGGGCGCGCCAGCAAGCCGCGCAGCCGCTCGGCCAGCGCCGGGGTGAGCGCCGGCACGCTGCGCCGGTAGGCCGCCACCGTCGTGACGTCGGCCCCGGCCGCGCGCAAGCCATCGACCATCAGTTCGCGCCCGCTTTCGCCGCGCACGATCAGGATGCGCCGGCCGGCCAGCGCGGCCAGGTCCAGGGAAGCGAGCAGATGCTCGCTGTCGCTGGGCCCGTCGTCCGGAGGACTATGGATGGTCACGCGGGCCGGATCGACCCCGTGTGCGGCGAGGGCGGCCCGGCTGCTCTCGCCCAGCACGGCAATGTCCACCCCGGCCGGCCAGGCCGCCAGGTACGCGAACGCGGCATCGATGGCGTTGGGCGACACGAAGGCCACCAGCGCGAAGGAAGGCAGCTGCGCCAGCGTACGCACCAGTTCGCTGGCGTCCTCCAGCGGCGCGATCTCCAGCAGCGGCAACAGCACCGCTTCGCGCCCGAGCGCTTCGATACGGCGCGCCAGCCCGGCCGCCTGGGCGGCGGGACGGGTAATGATGACGGGGTCCGGCGGCGCCGGGTTCAACTGCGGCTCAGGCATGCGGGGCGGAGCCCGCCGTGTCCTCGCCCGCCGTGACGGCGCAGGCCGCCAGGATGGCGTGGGCATCCTGCTCCTTGAGCAGATGGGCCACCTGCTGGCCCAGCGCTTCGGGCTGCTGCGCCGGGCCGCTCAGGTCGGCGCGTGCCACCCGGGTGCCGTCGGGCGTGGCCACCATGGCGCGCAGGCGCATGCTGTCGCCGTCGATGGTGGCAAAGGCCGCCAGCGGAATCTGGCAGCTGCCGCCGAACACCTTGGAGACGGTGCGCTCGGCCCGCACGGCCAGCGCGGTCGGTTCGTGGTTCAGCGGCGCCAGCAGTGCCTGGAGGTCAACCCCATCGGTACGCTCGCTCAGGATCTCGATCGCCATCGCGCCCTGCCCCGCGGCCGGCAAGCTGTATTCGGGTTCCAGCAACGCCCGGATGCGCTGCGGCAGGCCCAGGCGTTTCAGGCCGGCGGCGGCCAGGATGATGGCCGCGTACTCGCCGCGGTCGAGTTTGCCCAGCCGGGTATCCAGGTTGCCGCGCAGGGGGCGGATGACCAGGTGCGGATAGCGCGCCGCGATCAGCGACTGGCGCCGCAGGCTGCTGGTGCCCACCACGGCGCCGACCGGCAGCTCGTCCAGGCTGGCATACTCGTTGGACACGAAGGCGTCGCGCGGATCTTCCCGCTCCAGCACGGCCGCCAGTTCGAAGCCTTCCGGCAGATCCATCGGCACGTCTTTCAGAGAGTGGACCGCCAGATCCGCCCGTCCCTCGGCCATCGCCACTTCAAGCTCCTTGACGAACAAGCCCTTGCCGCCTACCTTGCTGAGCGCCCGATCGAGAATTTGATCGCCCCGCGTCGTCATTCCGAGGATCTCGATGCTGCACTGCGGATATAATGCTGATAATTGATCACGCACATGATCACTTTGCCAAATGGCAAGACGACTTTCGCGTGAGGCAATGATCAACCTGGAGGGCGGCTGCTGCGCCAATTCGGTTGCGTTCAAAACGAATTCTTTCACTGTCGTTAATCCAAACCGGTTTATGTCAGTTTTTGTCGGCTCATGGATAGGATCACAAATTTTATCATGCGCCCCCTTTGCAGAATGTGGCCAAAAGCCTTTGCACACAATCATTCACTCTGTGGTCCAACATGGTAAATCAAGCTGCTGCTCAAGAAACTAACGCCGTCCTCGACAAGGACGCGCCGCTGAAAGAAGATATCCGCCTGCTCGGCCGCCTGCTCGGCAAGTACGACAAGTATGCCGGCGCACCCGCCCCCATCGTCCGCTAGGAGTCGTCCCATGTCGCGCTTCACGTATCCGCACACGATCGACAACGGCCACGGCGAGCGGCTCACGTTCGTCGATGGCGCGGCGGCCTGCCCGGCCACCGG
>JBKHWY010000370.1:0-5001 GCA_046566285.1 Gammaproteobacteria bacterium
AGGAAGACCACGACGCCGACTCGCTGCGCTCGATTGAAATCCTGGCCAGCCTGGAGAAAACCTTCGGCGTGCAGATTCCGCAGGAATCGCTGGCGCAGATGATCAACCTGCAAGGCGTGTACGACGTCGTCAAGAACGCCGCCGGCTGGGAAGAATAATCATGGCGAGGGTAGTCGTTACGGGAATCGGCGCGGTGACCAGCATTGGCATCGGCGGCCGGGAGTTTGGCAGCGCGCTGCGCGCGGGCGTGTCCGGTGTCAGCGAGATCACCTCGTTCGACACGCGCGGTTTCGAACATGCGAAGGGTTGCCAGGTCAAGGGATTCGACCCTGGCGCCTGGCTGGAGACGGTCGACCCGGGCAGCATCGGGCGCAGCAGCCAGTTCGCCGCGGCCGCGGCTGCGATGGCGGTGGCTGACGCCGGCCTCGACCGGACACTACTCTCGCACTCCAACTGCGGCGTGTCGATCGGCACCACCGACGGCGAGTCGCAGATCATCGACCAGTTGAGCGAGCAGGCGGTCCGGGGCGGCTATGCCTCGATCGATCCCGATCTCGTCACCCGGGTTCCCTGCCATAACATCGCGCTGGCGGTGGCCCGCGAACTTGGCCTGCGCAACCAGGCCATGGTGCTGCCGACCGCCTGCTCGGCCGGCAATTACGCGATCGGCTATGCGTTCGACCTGATCAGCCTGGGCGAAGCGGACTTCATGATCTGCGGCGGCGCCGATTCCATCTGCCGCAAGACCTTTGCCGGCTTCTACCGGCTCGGCACCATCGCGCCGGAAGTCTGCCAGCCCTTCGACAAGCATCGCAAGGGCATCCTGACCGGGGAGGGCGCCGGCATCCTGCTGCTCGAGTCCCTTGACAGCGCGCTGGCGCGCGGCGCCCACATCTATGCCGAGGTGCTGGGTTATGGGCTGACCTGCGACGCCGACCACATGGTGGCCCCCAACCTGGACAGCATTGCCCGCTGCATCCGCAATGCCCATGCCAACGCCGGCATCACGCCGTCGCAAGTGGACTACATCTGCGCGCACGGCACCGGCACCGTGGCCAATGACGTCACCGAAGCGGGCGCGATCCGCCAGGTGTTCGGCGGGGCCATGCCGCCGGTCAGCTCGATCAAGTCGATGATCGGCCACACCATGGGGGCGGCGAGCGCGCTGGCCAGCGTGGCTTCGGCGATCGCCATCGATGAAGGGTTCATCCCGCCCACCATCAACCATGTGGAGGACGACCCGGCGTGCGGCGTCGACTGCGTTCCCAACCAGTCGCGCGAAGCGCCCCTGCGCATCGTCGAGAACCACGGATTCGCGTTCGGCGGCAACAACGCCATCACGATTTATGCGCGCTACGAACCATGATGCGAGGCCACCAGATGAATTCACTTGATATTGCTTTGACCGGCTGGGAGACCGTCGCGCCGTCCGGCATCGGCGCCGCCCTGTTCCCCGGCGACGCCGCCGACGCCAGCGCGATCCGGCCGGCCGACTTCACCGAAGGCGAGTATCCGCCCGATCTCGACTACCGCTTCGCTCCGTACGAGGCGCGCGAGTTCCTTGGCATGAAAGGCACCCGCACCATGGACCGCACCACCGCGCTGGCGGTGGGCACGGCCAAGCTGCTGGTGGGCGCGCGCCCGTTCGGCGACGACGAGCGCGAGCGCACCGGCTTTGTGCTGGGCACCAGCACCGGCAGCATCCGCAGCACCGCCGATTTCACCCGCGAGACCTTCGTGCAGGAGCGTCCCTTCCTGGTCAATCCGGCCCTGTTCCCGAACACGGTGATGAACTGCGCCGCCGGCCAGTGCGCCATCTGGTTCAAGGCGCGCGGCATCAATGCGACCATTGCCGGCGGCCGGCTGTCGGGCTTCATGAGCCTGCAGTACGCGGCGATGATGCTGCGCCGCCGCTACGTCGACCTGCTGTACGCCGGCGCGGTGGAGGAACTGTGTCCGCAGACGGCGCACGCCCACGCGATACTCACCGCGTCCGGCCAGCGCGCCGTCGCGCCCCAGGGCGAGGGCTGCGCCATGTTCGCCCTCGAACGTGGCGCCGACGTGCGCGCGCGTGGCGACGACTGCGCTACCACCCTGTACGCGCTGCAGTGCCGGCGCTATTTCGACGAAGCCGACCTGGGCACGCCGGCCGCGCTCGAAGGCGTCAAGCAATGCATCCGCGACCTGCAGGACGGCTTCAAGTTCGGGCGCGACGACATCGGTTTCGTCAGCATCGGCGCCACCAGCGACGCGGCCATGCATCAACTCGAGCGCGAGGCGGCCGAAGCGGTGTTCGGCGCCAGCCGTCCGGTATTGGTCGATGTCACGGCGCAGGTGGGCGAGACCTACAGCGCCGCGTTCTCCTTCAAGCTGGCCGGCCTGCTGGCGCATCCGCAGTTCCGCTCCGGCGGCCGATCGGCGTTCGGGCTGGTGCTGTCGGCCACGCGCGAAGGCTATGTGGCGGCGGCGCTGGTGCGCCGTTAAATGAAAGCGCGCGCCGTGGTTCGCCAGGCGGAGACGGCGCCAGTTCAACCCCAAAGGAATTATCCATGCGATTAGCTATTACCGGCTCGGCGATGGTGACCAGTGTCGGCGCCGGCAAGCACCAGAGCTTCCAGGCGTTCACCGAAGGCGTCAGTGGCCGCAAGCCGCTGCAAGCCTTCGCGCCCGAGCGCTTCAATGTGCAGTATGCGTACGAGATTGCCGATCGCCCGGGACCAGATGGCGCGCGCATCGATGAACCGCTGCGCGCCACCCGTTGGGTATGCCAGGCGATCGTCGAGGCCGTGCGCGAGGCCGAGTTGACCGAGCAGGACGAATTTTGCGTCATCGTCGGCACCGGCCTGCGCGAACTGCGCTCGCTCGAGCAGTTCTGGGTCGATGGCCGGGCGCTGCCGCTGCAGGCCCTGCACTTCGAAGAAGCGGTGCAGGCGGCCCTGGGTTTCCCGGTGCCGGTGATCACCTTGTGCAATGCCTGCTCCGCATCGAATTTCGCCCTCAGCCTCGCCGAAGACCTGATCCATGGCGGCAAGTACCGCACGGTGGTGGCGGCCGGCTGCGATTCGATCTCGGAGAGCATGTTCGGGCTGCTGGACCGTGTCAACCCGACCCCGCCCGACCGCGTGCAGCCGTTCGAGCGCGATCGCAAGGGCGTGCTGATGGGCGAGGGCGCCGCCGCGGTGGTGGTGGAAAACCCCAGCAATTCGGTGGGACGGGGCATCCGCACCAAAGCCTGGCTGCGCGGCGTGGGCACCAGCTGCGACGCCGGCCACGAGACCGCGCCGGATGTGGGCGGCATCACCCGCGCCGTCACCAATGCCCACCAGCGCGCCAAGATCGCCGCGCATGAGGTGGACGTGGTGTTCGTGCACGGCACCGGCACCCACCTGAACGACGCCACCGAAGCGGCGGCGCTGCGCCAGGTGTTCGGCGACGCGGTGCGTTCGGTGCCGATCTCGGGCCTGAAGTCGATGACCGGCCACACCTCGGGCGCCTCCGGGCTGGTGGGCGTGGTGACCGCCATCGAGTCGCTGCGCAGTGGGGTCATTCCGCCCACGGTCGGCTTTTCCAATCCGATGGCCGAAGCCGAGGACATGCTGGTGGTGCACGACCGCCCGGTCAGGCAATCCTTGAACTTTGCCCAGGTTAACGCATTCGGCTTCGGCGGCGTGAACGCCGTGGCCATCATCGAAAAGGCACAAGCATGATTCGCGTAGCTATCACCGGCATCGGCGTGGAAGCGCCGCTGCTGCCTGGTGTGACCAGGATCGGCCAACTGCTCGATGGCGCGCCATCGTACGGCTGGCATTTCCAGCCGGCCGACAAGCTGGGCAAGAAGGGCTTGCGCTACAAGGAGCCTGCCACCCTGCTTGGCCTGTGCGCCGCGCGCGCCGCCCTGATCGACAGCGGCTGGCTGCCCGAAGGCGTGGGCGCGGCCGACACCCGCATCAATAACGACGCCTTCGGCGTGGCGATCGCCTCCAACACGGGCAACCTGGACACCGTGTGCGCGGTGGCCGACACCATCCGCGCCCAGCACGTGAACGCCACCAGCCCGATGGACTTGCCCAACGCCTCGAGCAACGTGATCGCCTCGACGATTGCGATCCGTTTCGGCCTGCGCGCCATGAACCTGATGCTGACCTCCGGCGCGAACGCCTCGGGCGACGCGCTGGTGCTGGCCTACAGCGCGATCCGCGCCGGCCGGGTGGCGGCCATGCTGGTGGGCGCGGTGGAAGTCGACAGCCTCGCCCTGCGCAGCCTGCAGGCGGGAGCGCGCCTGCCGGCCGATGTGGATAGCAGCGATGCCGAAGCGGCCGGGCAGGGCAGCGTGGTGCCGGCCGCCACCACCGTGATCCTGGAAAGCGAAGCGGCCGCGATCGCACGCGGCGCGCGCATCTACGGCTACCTGGACGACTACGCCTTTGGCGGCGCCGACGAGCGCGCGCAGCTGCGCTTCGCCGCCTTTGTCGAGGGCGCGCCGCAGGCGCTGCGCTGCGCCAGCGACACGGGCGCCGTCGACCTGACCGAGCGCATCGGCCAGCTGTACGGCGGCCTGGCGGCGGCGCAGCTGGTCTATGCCTGCGAGGAATTCGCAGCCGGCCGCGCCAGCGCGGCGATGCTGGTCAGCGGCGTGGCCCTGGGCGACCGCCGTGCCACCGGCCTGTCGGTGGCACGCGCGTGATGGCAATGACGACTGAGCGCAGCGCCGTGCAGACCGTGGCTGGCTACCCGGTGCGCGCCACCTGGCACGGTGAGCCGGACGGCGACGCCACCACCTGGCTGCTGGTGCATGGCATGGTCGAAAACGACGAGGTCTGGCAACCCGTGATCGCCGCCTTGCCGGAAGGCGTGCGCGCGGTCACGCTGGAACTGCCCTGGAGCGGCGCGCGCGATGGCCTGTGGGGCCTGGAGATGGCGCCGGAAGAATGGATCCACGCCGCCCTGGACGCGCATCGCATCGTGCCCGATGCGATCGCCGGCCACTCGTTCGGCGCCAAC
>JBKHWY010000371.1:0-4981 GCA_046566285.1 Gammaproteobacteria bacterium
TAACCAGGTCGCCGTGGCGCCGGGATCGCTTGCCGGCGCGAAGCGGCAGGTGGCAAGTGCATTGCGTGCCGCTTGGTCGAGGCTGTCGTAGCCGCTCGACTGGACGATCTTCGAATCCGTGACGGTCCCGTCTGCGGACACCAGAAAACGAATGGTCACCGCGCCCGTATGGCCCGCACGTAAGTCGGCTTTCGGCCATTCCGGTTTCGCGCACGTGTGGAAATCGACCGGGCGTGCCGGGTTGGCAGGTGACACGCTTTCCTCGGCGCGTAACGGCCCGGCGACCGCCGCCAGCAGCCCCGCGCTCATGATCCAGGTAAGGCATGCGCCAGCTTTTCGATGGGTCGGAATCATGAGATGTCTTTGGTAAATGTTCAAAAAATGCAAGTGTACAACGGCGACGTGGATATTGATTGGGTCGCTACCCCCGCCGATAGATGCCGGCACCGCCAACACGCGCGCAGATCTGCGGGTCCATGCCGACCGGACCGATCGATCACAGCTGATAGCTGAGCTGAACCGACACCCCACGCGGCGCCATCGGCAAGTCATGCGGCAGTTGCAGGCCCGGCGCCGGGCTGGGTTCGCGCACGTCGGCATTGAAGAGGTTGCGCACGGCCGCCAGCACCTCCCAGCCGCTCACCACGTTGGCGCGCAGCGACAGGTCCAGCGTGGTGTAGTCGGCAATGGGTGGACGCGCATCACCGGCGGCGCGGGCACGGCGGGCTACCCGGTTGAGCTGGCCGCCCAGCTGGATATGCTCGCGCGGCTGCCAGTCGGCCCGCGCATACAGGTGGTGACGGGGCACGCCGCCGGCTTCGGCGCCGCTGCCGCTGCTGCCGTTCTTGTCGGTCGCATGCTGGTAGCTGTAGTTGCCGGACAGGCGCAGGCGGCGCCCGGCGTCCCACACGCCTTCCAGCTCCAGCCCGCGCCCGACCTGGTCGCCGGTATTGTGATAGGTGGCGCCGGTGCCGGCCACGGGGTTGGGCACGGTGCGGATGATGTTGCTCATCGCGTAGCGAAACAAAGTCAGGTTCAGGCGCGCATCCGGGCTGGCCTGCCAGGCCAGCGCCGCTTCCAGCGTGCCGTTGGTTTCCGGGCGCAGGCGCGGATTGCCCTGGGCGACCGGGTTGTAGACGCCGTAGGCTTCGATGAAGGCGGGGGCCCGGAAGGCGCGGCCGAACATCAGCTTCGCGGTCAGATCAAACGAGGCATCCCACACCAGCGCCAGGCGCGGGTTGGTGGTGCCGCCGAAGTCGGAATACTGGTCGTGACGCAGGCCGGCGGTCATGGTCCAGTCGGGCGCGAAATTCCACTCGTCCTGCAGGTACGCGTAGCTGAGTTTGCGCAGCGTGGGGAACAGGAAGGGATGGGTGGCGCTCGCTTCGTAGCTGGCCGGCAGCGGGATCGGCAAGCCGTTCGGCGCATAGTCGAAGTTGCGCGTCTCGAAGGTGCGGTACAGGTCGAGGTGGTCTTGGCCCAGCCCCGCGCGCAGCTGGTGCCCGGCGAAGCCGCTGTAGCCCAGGTAGGCCGACAGGCGGGTCTGGCGCTCCCAGGTGTCGGGCCCGCCCGTCATCCCGTCCGGGAAGGGGCCGGTGGGAAAGCGCAGGCCGGGCGGAAACAGCTGGTAGTCCATCGGGGCGGATTGGGTGTAGCGCAGAAAACTCAGCAGGGCGCCCGCCTGCCAGTCGCGCGCCAGCTGGCTGGCGGTCCACGAAAGGTCTGCCGTGAGGCGTGCGCTGCGCGAGCGGCCCACCGGGTCCAGCGCGGCCGAGATGCCGGCGCCGGTGCCGACGTCGTCGCGCAGCTTGTAGCCGGTGCGCAGGCGCCAGGCGCCGTGGCTGATGTCCAGGTGGCCGTCGAGGGCGCGGTTGCCGGTGTTGACGGGACCGGGCGCCAGGCTGGCGGTGGTGCCGTACAGCTGGTCGTTGCGTGTTTGGGCGTCGGCCTCGATGATCGAACGGAAGCCGTCAGTGCGGCCGGCGCGCAGATAGGCGGCCACTTCGACGCCGGCGTGGGTGCCGCCATGGCGTAGCCACGCATCGCGGCTGGCGAAACTGCCGGCGCGCACGCCAACCCGGGTGCCGGGCGCATCAAGCGCGCTGAAGGTGATGATGTTGATGACGCCGGCAAATGCGTCCGAGCCGTACAGGGCCGAGCCGGGGCCGCGGATGACTTCGATGCGGGCGATGTGCTCGACCGGATAGCCGCCCCAGACATTGCCCTTGTTGCTTTGGTAGAGGGTGGTCATCGGCACGCCGTTCTGCAGCACCAGCACCTGGGGCTGGTAGGCGGTGCCGATGCCGCGCACGGTGTACAGGGGTGAATACTGGTTGGGGCTGCGATTGACGTGAATCCCCGCGACGGTTTCGAGCACCTGGTCGAGGTCGGTGGCACCCATGGCGGCGATGTCCTGCGCGGTGATCACGGAGGCCACGGCGGGTGCGCGCCGCACGCTTTGGCGGTTGCCGGTGGCAATGCTGACGATGCTGTTGTCGCCATACACCAGGGCCAGTTCGTCTTCCTCGCCGGCGCTGGCGCACCCCGGCGCGGCGGCCCATCCCAACACGTACGCGATGGCCAGCGCGCGCCGCAGGCGTCCCTTGATCAAGCTCGTCCCCTTTTGTTGTCGCGGCACTCGTATTGACGAGTTGCCTTTTGTCAAACCATACTATGGGACGTGCCGAATTGCAATATTTGGAAAGAATCGATCAGTGAAACCAAGCGTCGTGGATGCCGACCCCAGCCAATGGTCCGACAAGAGCCGCCAGTCAATGGATTTCCATTATCGCCGGCATTATCGGGACCTGCCGTATCGCTGCATTCACTGCCGGGCGGAGTGCGTCTTCACGGCGCAAGACCAGAAATATACCTACGAGGTCAAGAAGGCCGGCATCAACCAGCGGCGCCACCTGTGCGAGACCTGCTGGCGCGCGATGAACCGGGCCCGTGCATCGCTCAGGGAGTGCGAGTCGGCCTGGGCCGAGTCCAAGGCCCGGCTGTCCGCCGACGCCGGCTTCCTGGCGCACTGGTTGGCGCTCCTGGGGGAGCTGGACAAATACGTTCCACATCGCGCCGACAGCGCCAGGAAGGGTATGCTGTCGCGCCTGCTCGCACAGGCGTCGGGAAGCCCCGAGTAAATTCATGTCGAATGTGACAATCGTTACATTCTGGCCAGATTGCCTCTCTTAGAATGGCTGCTTTTCGTTTGAAGAGCCTTGCCATGACCACCCGTCCGCGTTTCACCACCGTCCCGATCGGCTTGCTGACGGCTGCCATCCTCACTGCCTGCGGCGGTGGTGGTGACAGCGCCAGCACGCCACCCGCGCCGGTTCCACCCCCGACCCAGCCAGGGCCGGCGCCAGATCCGGTGCCGTCCGGGCCGGCCGCCATCTCCACCCAGCCGCAGGCCGCCACGGTGGCCGCAGGCGCATCCGCCAGCTTTACCGTTGGCGTCACGGGCTCGGGCGCAAGCATTCAGTGGCTGCGCAATGGGGCGCCGATTGTCGGCGCCACCGCTCCCACCTACACGATCGCGGCCGTGCAGCCGGGCGACGACGGCAGCTTCTACCGTGCCGTGGTGCGTAGCGGCACCTCGGAATTGAAGAGTGCAGCCGTGCCGCTGCGCATTGCCGGCACGACGGCGCGCGCGGACGCCGGCGCCGTCGACTTCAAGGCGCTGGCGCGGCGCACCTACAGCGAATACTTCCCGGCCCTGACGTCCGTTCCCAATGGCCCGAGCTACGTCTTCGTGCGCGGGCCCCAGCCCGGCATTTTCCGCGTCGACGGCAACAAGCTGACCCGCTTCGGCGACTACGCCGGTTGCCAGGGCTCGGCCGACTTCGACCGGGTGGACCTGACGGCCGACGGCGCCGGCAACCTGTATCAGATCTGCTACCGGTATGTGGTCAAGATCGCCGCCAACGGCCGTGCCTCGATCCTGGCGGGCTCCGACGCACGCGATGGCGGGATCAGCAGCGATGGGGTGGATCACCCGGGGCGCTTCGATGCTTTGCGGGCGATTGCGGCCCACACCGATGGCACCGTGTACGTGGCCGACAAGGGCGGTACGGTGATTCGCAAGATCGCTCCGGACGGCGCTCTCAGCACGCTCGGGCCCGCGGCGCACTGGGTGTCGGCACTGGCCGTCAGTCCGCGCGGCGAGTTGTATGCCGCCACGCCGTCGGCCATCGAGCGCGTCGGCAACGACGGCAGCCAGACGCCGGTCGCGGGCCAGCCCTACCAATACGGGCAGGCCGATGGACCGGGCCTGAGCGCGCGCCTGGCCGGCCCCCGCGGCCTGGCATTCGACGCCCAGGGCACCCTGTGGTTTGCCGACGATTATCCGATGTCGGTGCGCCAGTTCGATCCGAACACGGGGATCGTGAAGACCGTCGCCACAGGCACCAGCGTGCCAGGCAATGAAGTGCTGAGCGCGCCGATGCTGGTTGCACCGGAACGCGACAACAGCGTCCTGGTGGTCGACGGCGCCAGCACACTCTTGCGGGTCACGGCCGCCGGGGCGGTCACCACCTTGTTCGAACGCGCCGGCACGCCGACGGCGGGCTTTGTCGATGGCGCGGCGGCGCAGGCGCGCTTCAACCATCCTGGCGATCTGGCGGCCGATATCGCCGGCAACCTGTACGTGGCCGACCTGGGCAATCGCGCGGTGCGCAAGATCTCCCCGAGCGGAATCGTCACCACCCTGGCGCGCGATCTGCAACCGTTGGGGGATTGGTCGCGCAATGGCTCGATGAAGCTGAGCCCCACTCAGGACGGCGGTGTTTTTGTCATGGGCGCCAAGCCGGTGCGGGTCGACGCCGATGGCACCGTCACGCCGCTGGTGGCGCCGCAATTTGACGATTGGGGCGGCAAGAGCGCCTTCATGGAGATCGTCGTCGACCCGGCCGGGAATCAGTATCAGGTCATCCAGGAAGTAAAGCACAGCGAAAGCTGCCCCAGTTCGGGGTGCCCGATCCTG
>JBKHWY010000372.1:0-4972 GCA_046566285.1 Gammaproteobacteria bacterium
AGCCGCCCTGGAGCGAGCGCTACCGGATGTACAGCTACATCCTGGAGCTGCGCGCCCTGGTGGTGGAAGCGCTGGACGTGGACGACGGGCGGGTCGGCATCACTGGCCATTCGATGGGTGGCCATGGCGCGCTGGTGCTGGGCTTGCGCAACCCAACGCGGTTCCGCTCGGTGTCGGCGTTTGCGCCGATCGTCGCGCCATCGCACTGCCCGTGGGGCGAGAAGGCGTTCAGCGGCTACCTCGGCGGCGAGCGCGCGCGCTGGCGCCAGTACGATGCCACCGCACTGGTGGAGGATGGCGCACGCGTGCCGGACGGGATCCTGGTCGACCAGGGCCTGGCCGACCAGTTCCTCCCCACCCAGCTCCTTCCGGACCGCTTTGAGCAGGCCTGCGCACAGGCGGGACAGCCGCTGCAGCTGCGCCGCCACCCAGGCTACGACCACGGCTATTACTTCATCGCGAGCTTTATCGAAGACCATTTGCGGTTTCATCGGGAACGCCTCGGCTAAGGTCGCGCACACCTTCACGCACCGTCGATCAGACCTGGACGGTGCGCACGAATTCCATGCTTTCCGCCCTTCCTTGAGCTGCATCATCCATCCCGCGCGGCCAATCCGCGCGGTCTTGACATTTCCCCTTGGTCGGCTAAACGTAAACGGTCTGGTAATCGTTCTGGGGACGGACCGCGCACCCGGCGCGGACCGTCCGGAGCACCAGCCCGGAGCACCTCCCCCGATATCCACACCTAGCCATGTGAGGAGATCATCATGAACATCGTTCGACGCAATAACTCCCCCCTGTCCACTTTCCGCCCGCAAGGCATGGACGATCCCTTCGGGCGCCTGGTGGAAAGCATGTTCGAAGACATGTTCCAGCCCTTCGGCATGGGCCAGGCCGGCGCGATGGCGCCGTGGCAGGCCGGCGCCGCGCCCGCCCGGCTGAACGTCACCGAGCACGACAACTACTTCGAGATCGAGGTCGAAATGCCCGGCGTGCAGAAGGAAGATGTCAAGGTCATGGTCGAGCAGCAGCGCGTCACCATCGAAGGTGAAGCGCGCCGCGAACACCAGCAGCGTGAAGGCGAAACCGTGGTGTACAGCGAACGCAGCAGCGGCAAGTTCATGCGCAGCTTCATGCTGCCGAGCAACGTGGACGAAGCCAACGCGCAGGCGCGCATGGAAAACGGCATCCTGAAGCTGACCCTGCCCAAGCGCGCCGAGCACGCCGGCACCCGCCTGACGATCCAGTAGCGCGGCCCGGGTGGGTGCGACGGAAACGGGGGGCGGCAGCGGGGCCGGCAAGCCAACAATTGACGCAACCTTTTGCGATGTTGTTTGTCAAACAAACATGGCTACCCCATTTCGCTTCAGGCATCGCGCCCACGCCGGCAAACAATTGGCCGCAGCGCTGTCCCGCTATGCGGGCCGGCCCGACGCGCTCGTGCTGGCCCTGCCGCGCGGCGGCGTGCCGGTGGGCTTCGTCGTGGCGCAGGCGCTTGGACTCGAGCTCGACATTCTCATCGTGCGCAAACTCGGGCTGCCCCGCCATGAGGAGTTCGCCATGGGCGCGCTGGCCAGCGCCGGCGTGCGCGTGCTGAACCAGACTGCCATCGATGGCTTCCACGTGCCTCCCGAGGTGCTCGAGGCGGTGTGCGCGCGTGAACTGCACGAAATCGAACGGCGCGAGCTGGCCTACCGTGGCCGCCGTCCGCCCCTCGACCTGCACGGACGGACCGTGCTGCTGGTCGACGACGGACTGGCCACCGGCTCGACCATGCGCGCCGCCGTGCAGGCGGCCCGCCTGCTGGGCGCGGCCTGGGTGGTGGCCGCCATTCCGGTGGGCGCGCCCGACTCGTGCGAACAGCTGGCCCCGGAAACCGATGACCTGGTGTGCGTCAGCCAGCCGCTGGGCTTTCGCTCGGTGAGCCAGTGGTACGCAGAATTTCCCCAGACCAGCGACGAGGAGGTTCGCGAACTGCTGGCACGGGCCTGGGGCGCAGAAGAGGACGAAACAAGCCCCGAAACAAGGACAAGCACGCACGACACCAAGAACAACGACACCAAGAACAATGACACCCAGAACAACGATACCAAGAACATTCACCAAGGAGGAAACCATGCGCACCGACTCTGACCAGGATCTTCAACTCGGCAAGTGGATTGCCAGCGCCGCCGTGGGCGCCATCGTCATGTACATGCTCGACCCCGAGCGCGGCGCCGCACGGCGCGCGGAAACGGCCAGCCAGTTGCGCAAGGTCGGCCAGCAGGCCGGCCAGGCGGTGAGCGGCGTGGCGCAGGACGTGGCCCATCGTGCCGGCGTGGCCGACGTGTTCCACGCCCGCGATGTCGGCCCCAGCAGCAGCGGCAGCGCCTTCAGCCTGCAGAGCCTCGGCGCGCTGCTGGACGGTCCGGCCACCGGCATCAAGGCCATCGCGCGCCAGCTGCGTGAACGATCCTGGGATCCGAAGGTGCGCAATGCGGCCATGTATGGCGGGGGTGCCCTGGGCCTGTTCAGCCTGATCACCCGGCGCTCGCCGCTGGCCACCGTGGCCGGCTTGGCCGGGGCGGCCTACCTGGCGCGCAACGGCGGCAAGCTGGCCGCCAGCGGGGGCGCGGCGCGCAGCGGCAGCGCACAGCAGATCGAACGCAGCATCCGCATCGAGGCTTCGCCCGAGCAGGTCTACGACCTGTGGTCGCGCTACGAGAACTTCCCGCGCTTCATGAAGAACGTGGTCGAGGTGCGTGACCTGGGCGGCATCCGCTCGCACTGGGTCGTCAAGGGGCCGGCCGGCACACACTACGAATGGGACTCGATCCTGACGGAACAGTCGCGCCCGGACCGTCTGGCCTGGCAGAGCGCGCCGGGCTCGGAAATTGAACAGTACGGCGAAGTGCGCCTCGAGGAAGTACGCGGTGGCACGCGCGCCACGGTACGCCTGAGCTACCATCCGCCCGCCGGCGCGGCCGGACAGGCGATCGCCGCCCTGGTCGGCAGCGATCCGGCACGCCAGCTGGAAGAAGACTTGCAGCGCATGAAACTGCTGCTCGAGACCGGCACCGTTCCCGATCATGCGGCGCAGATCGGCCGCTCGGACAGCAAGTTCCTGCACTGAGCGGGCAGCACGAGGAGCGCCATCATGTCATCGCAGCGCGCCGAGCCCGGCGACGTCTTCAAGGCCGCCATCCCGCTCGATGGCGGCGAGCACGACTACGACGCCCTGCTGGACATGATCGGCGAGGCGCGCTTCGTGCTGCTGGGCGAAGCCACCCATGGCACCCATGAGTTCTATGCCGAGCGCGCGCGCATCACGCAGCGGCTGATCACGGAAAAAGGCTTCACGGCCGTGGCGGTGGAAGCGGACTGGCCGGATGCCTACCGTGTGAACCGCTATGTGCGCGGCCAGGGCCGGGATGCCAGCGCGTCCCAGGCCCTGAACGGCTTCCAGCGCTTTCCCAACTGGATGTGGCGCAACACCGATGTGGTGGACCTGGTCGACTGGATGCGCGCGCATAATGCGGCGCGCCCGCCGGAGCGGCGCGTGGGGTTCTATGGGCTCGACCTGTACAGCCTGTTCACTTCCATCGAGGAAGTGCTGCGCTACCTGGACGAAGTCGACCCGAAGGCGGCGCAGGAGGCGCGCAAGCGCTACGCCTGCTTCGACCAGTACCAGGAGGACAGCCAGCAGTATGCCTACGAGACGGGAATCGGCATGTCCGATTCCTGCGAACAGGGGGTGGTCGCGCAACTCCAAGCGCTGCAGCAGCGCGCCGGCCAGTACATGAGCCAGGAAGACAGCGACGCGGGCGACGCGTTTTTCTATGCCCAGCAGAATGCCCGGCTCATCAAGAATGCGGAAGAATACTATCGCACCATGTTCCGTGGCCGCGTCTCGTCCTGGAACCTGCGCGACCGTCACATGGCCGAGACGCTGGACGCGCTCCAGCAGCACCTGTCCGATGGCGGCGAGCCTGCCAGGACGGCGGCCAAGATCGTCGTGTGGGAACACAATTCCCACATCGGCGATGCACGCGCCACCGAAACCGGGCAGCTGGGGGAATGGAATGTGGGCCAGCTGGCGCGCGAGCGCTACGGCAAGGATGCCTTCCTGCTCGGCTTTACCACCTACACGGGCTGGGTGATGGCGGCCTCGCGCTGGGATGGGGTGGGTGAACGCAAGCGCGTCGTGCCCGCCCTGCCCGGCAGCTACGAGGAACTATTCCATCAGGCACAACTGAAGCGTTTCCTGCTGCCGCTCGCGCACGGCTCCAGTGCGGCCAAGGCCCTCAAGCAGCGCCGGCTGGAGCGCGCCATTGGCGTGCTCTACTTGCCGCACACGGAGCGCCAGAGTCATTACTTCCATGCCGACCTGGCGGCGCAGTTCGATGCCGTCATTCACATCGACGAGACGGAGGCCGTGGAGGCGCTGGAACCCGTGCCGCGCGACGATGGCAGCGGCGAGGTGCCGGAAACCTATCCGGCCGGGGTTTAAGTCATCAGGCCAACTGCCGAGAATTCACTCAGCGCAGCTTTGCAGCAGGGTCGGGATTGCGGCCACCCATCCGTTCAAGAATGGCGATGGCGCGTGCGGCAACATCCGAATCGGGCGCCTGCACCGTCAGCATGCAATGTCCGCGCTGCTCCATGTTGGCGTAGTTGCGTTCGTAGGTGTGCTGCTGGGATTCGGTCGACAGATTACCCACAGTGAAGTTGCCCTGGACGGGCCCGGCCTCGTCGTCGCGTACCGACAATTCGATGCTGCTCGCTTCAAACCCTTCGGCCTGCAAGGCATCGCGCGCCTGCTCGGCATGCTCGAAGACACTGAAGATTCTGATGATGGCTTGCATATTGGCGGGTTGCATATGGCCTCCTGGTCTCGTGGTTGCCCGAGCATAGCAAACAATCTCCCGCCTCCTCGACGCATTTCCGGAAGGATTGACGGGCCTTCCGCCAGGCGCTTATCGCCTCGGATCAA
>JBKHWY010000373.1:0-4957 GCA_046566285.1 Gammaproteobacteria bacterium
TGAGGGCCCAATCCCCCAGTTCGCGCAGCTTGTAGTCGAGCGGATCGTGCAGCGTATGCACCCGCAGGTTGCGCCAGAAGCGGTCCAGGCGCAGCGCCGCCGTGGTGGCACGCGCGCCCGTCACGTCGAACATGCGGCTGGTGAGGTCGAGCCCCACCTGCGCCGCCGTCACCTTGGCGCTGGCCACGGCCAGGGCCACTTCGCCGCGTCCCTGTTCGGTCAGCGCAAGGCCCTGCTGCAGGGCCTCGTCCAGCAGCCTGGCGGCGCGGTCGCCCAGCAGGCGCGCCGCTTCCAGCCCCGCCTGGAACTGGCCGTAATGCAGCAGCGTGTACGGGTCCTGGTTGGCGCGCGTGGCCAGCGACGCCGGCCACACGCGGCTTTGCTCGAGCGTGAAGCGGCGCGCGTGCTCGAGCGCCCCTTCGGCCAGGCCGATGTAGACGTTCACCAGAATAAGCTGGGCGATCAGCGGCCGCAGGCAGGCATAGGGGGAACTGAGCGGGCCGGGGTGGGACAGCACTTCCCCCGCATGCACGCGCAGGTCCGTGAATTCGGCGCTGCCGCTGTCGGTCTGGCGCTGGCCCATATTGTCCCAGTCGTCGGCCACCCGGATGCCGGCGCGCGCCGTCGGCACCACCGCGATCAAGAGTTTCGATGTGCCCTCCTCCAATGCGGAGGCCAGCAGCATGTCCGAATCGAGCGCGCCGGAACAGAAGCTTTTCTTGCCGCTGAAGCGGTAGCCGTCCTCGCTGGCGTAGGCCACCGTGCGCGTGTCCAGGGGGTTCAGCGCATTACCCCAGAACCAGCGGTGCTGCGCCGTTTGTTCGAGCCACGGCCGCCACTGCTCCTCGCGTCCGAACAAGCGAGTGGTGGCCAGCAGCAGGTGGTGAAAGCCGAACACGTGGGCCGCCGAGCTGTCGACCCGGGCGAACTGGCGCACCACGCTCAGGGTCTGCTGCCACCCGGCGCCCATGCCGCCGAGATCGACGGGGATGGTCAGCCGTAACAGGCCGCTGGCGCGCAGGGCGTCGCGCTCGCGCTTGGGCGTGCCGCCCTGCCGGTCTCGTTCGGCGGCCGTCTCGGCGAACTGCTGCGCGAGGCGGCTGGCGATGGCGTGAATGTCCGCGCTGGAGGCGGCAGAGGCCGGGGCGTTCATCCGGCCCTCCGCAGGGTGGCGGTGGTGTTGGCAGTGGCGCCGTTGGCGGCCGCCGGCGGCAGGATATCGTTGGCGATCATTTCGCCGAACGGCCCGGTGAGATTGGGCGTTTCGCTGGAGCGGCTGCGTCCATGGCTCAGTGGCAGCAGCGGGAACAGCAGCTCGGCCACGCGGTAACACTCTTCCAGGTGCGGGTAACCCGAGAAGATGAAGGTGTCGATCCCCAGCGCCGCGTATTCCGCGATGCGCTCGGCCACTTCGTGCGGGTTGCCCACCAGCGCGGTGCCGGCGCCGCCCCGCACCAGGCCCACCCCGGCCCACAGGTTAGGCGCGACTTCCAGCTGGTCGCGCCGCCCGCCGTGCAGCTGCGCCATGCGGCGCTGGCCGACCGAATCGAAGCGCGCGAATGCCTGCTGGGCGCTGGCCACGGTGGCATCGGTGACGTGGGAGATCAGCCGGTCGGCCGCCTGCCAGGCCTCTTCGGAGGTCTCGCGCACGATCACATGCAGGCGGATGCCGAACTTCAGCGTGCGCCCGCGCAGCACCGCCTTCGCGCGCACGTCGCGGATCTTCTCGGCCACCGCGTCGAGCGGCTCGCCCCAGGTCAGGTACACGTCCACCTGGTCGGCCGCCAGTTCGTGGGCGGCCGCCGACGAACCGCCAAAGTACAGCGGCGGATAGGGCTTCTGCACCGGCGGGTACATGGTCTTGGCGTTTTCCACCTTGTAGTGCGCCCCGTCGAAATTGACCGTCTCGCCGGCCGCCACGCCGCGCCAGATGCGCAGGAATTCGTCGGTGGCCTGGTAGCGCTGGGCGTGGTCGAGGAACACGCCGTCGCCATGCTGCTCGTCCGGATCGCCCCCGGTGACCACATTGATCAGCAGGCGCCCGTTCGAGACCCGGTCAAGGGTGGCGGCCATGCGTGCCGAGACGGTGGGCGAAATCACCCCCGGGCGGATCGCGACCAGGAACTTCAGCCGTTCGGTCAGCGGCGCCAGCGAGGAGGCGATCACCCACGCATCCTCGCAGGAGCGGCCGGTGGGAATGAGCACGCCTTCGAAGCCCAAGTCGTCGGCCGCCTCCGCGATCTGCTTCAGATAGCGGTGCGTGACCGCGCGGCCTCCCAGGCTGGTGCCCAGATAGCGGCTGTCGCCGTGGGTCGGCAAAAACCAGAATACATGCATGCTTGCTCCTTGGTGAAATCGGTCGTCGATGGTGTTGCGTTGTCCTTGCCGAGGTAATAGCAGGGAGCGTGCCATTCAAATCCGCGCAGTTTGCGTCCCGATTCGGCCCGTCGTGCTGCCACCGCAGCAGGCGCTCCTGTTCGATGCTGCTGAGGCAGCAGCCGTTCCGCATCCCGGCGTGCGCCGATCTGCTGGCATCGCAGCAGCGCGCTAACGAATTGCTGCATCCGCGTCACTTTCCAGAACGGAATAAAGCAATCTGCGCAGGGCGTGCGCCCGGCCCGGCCGCTGGCATGCTCCTTGCACCCTTCATCTGCTGCCACACCAACACATGAGGACACGCCTTGGGCAACCAGATCACGTCAAGCTTGAATATCGACCCGCAGCGCGACTTCCACGCGTTGCTGGACACTGCACGGGCGCTGGCCACCGAATTTGCCGCCAGCGCCGCCGAACGCGATGCCGCCGGCGGCACCCCGAAGGAGCAGCGTGACGCCCTGCGCGCCAGCGGCCTGCTGGCCTTGTCGATTCCCCGCCAATACGGCGGCGCCGGCGCCACCTGGCAGCAGACCTTTGAAGTGGTGCGCGAATTCGCCAGGGTCGACCCGTCGGTCGCCCACGTGTTCGGCTTTCACCACCTGATGCTGGGCACCGTGCGCCTGTTTTCCACGCCAGCCCAGTGGGAGCCCTGGTACCAGCACACCGCGCGCCTGAACTGGTTCTGGGGGAATGCCCTGAACCCGCTGGACGAACGCACGGTCGGGCGCAAGTGTCGGGGCTATCGCATCTTCAGCGGCAAGAAGAGCTTCTGTTCCGGCGCGGCCGACTCGGAAATGCTGATTGCCTCGGCCCTCGATGACGTCACCGGCCAGCTGGTGGTGGCCGCCATCCCCACTGCACGCAGCGGCATCTCGGTGATTCCCGACTGGGACAACATCGGGCAGCGCCAGACCGACAGCGGCAGCGTCAATTTCGAAAAGGTGCGCGTGGAAGAAAGCGAAGTGCTGTCCGATCCCGGCCCACTGAGCACGCCGCAGTCCTGCCTGCGGCCCCTGATCGCACAGTCGGTGCTGACCCATGTCTACCTGGGGATCGCCGAAGGCGCGTTCGAGGAAGCGCGCGCCTACACCCTGCACGAAGCGCGGCCATGGAGCCGCTCGCCCTACCAGCGCACCGACGAGGACCCGTACATCCTCGGCCACTACGGCGACTTCTGGGTGGGCCTGGAAGCGGCGCGCGCGCTGGCCGACCGCGCCGCCGAGCTGCTCGACGCAGCCTGGGCGCGCGGCCCGGAACTCGGTGAACGCGAGCGCGGCGAAGTGGCGCTGAAGATCGCCGCCGCCAAGGTCGCGGCCACCCGGGTCGGGCTGGATGTCACCAGCCGCATGTTCGAAGTGACGGGCGCGCGCGCCACCCATGCGGCGCTGCGGCTGGACCGCTACTGGCGCAACCTGCGCACCCAGACGCTGCACGACCCGGTCGACTACAAGGTCCGCGAACTGGGCGAATGGGCGCTCAAGCAGGCCTATCCCACTCCAAGTTTCTACTCATGATCATGGACCATACTGTAGCTTATGTCGCCGACAACGCCTTTTCAGAGCCTACCCATGCCGGGCCGGCCAATGACAGCGCGGCCGCCGCGCCCCTGCTCACCCTGCCCAATCCGCGCTCGCTGACCACCTCGATCCGCGCCACCGCCCAGGTGTTCGAAGACCCGCTCTCGCTCGCCCTGCTGGAACGCATCGAGATGCTGGCGCCCAGCGAAGCCAGTGTGCTGATCATGGGCGAAACCGGCACCGGCAAGGAACTCATCGCGCGCCACGTGCACAACCTCAGCGCGCGCAAGCGCGGACCGTTCGTGGCGGTGAACTGCGGCGCGTTTTCCGAGACGCTGGTCGAGAGCGAGCTGTTTGGCCACGAGCGCGGCGCCTTCACCGGCGCCTTCACCGCCAAGGCGGGCTGGTTCGAAGCGGCCAACGGCGGCACGCTCTTCCTCGACGAAATCGGCGACCTGCCGCTGTCGATCCAGGTCAAGCTGCTGCGGGTTCTGCAGGAGCGCGAAGTGGTGCGCCTGGGCGCGCGCCGACCGGTGCCGGTGGACGTGCGCGTGGTCGCCGCGACCAATGTCCGGCTCGAGCAATCGGTCGCGGCCGGGCACTTCCGCGAAGACCTGTTCTATCGCCTGCGGGTGGCGCATCTGAGCCTGCCGGCCCTGCGCCATCGCCCCGGCGACATCCTGCCGCTGGCGCGCCATTTCGTCGAAGAGTACCGGCGCCGCCTGGGCTATGGCGACGTGCGCTTTCACCCGTCGGCCGAAGCCAAGCTGCTGCAGCACCCGTGGCCCGGCAACATCCGCGAACTGGAGAACGTGATCCATCATGCGCTGCTGGTCTGCCGCGACAACCTGGTGCAGGAGGCCGACCTGCACCTGTCGTCGCTGCAGCTGAACCAGCGCGCCCAGGAAGCGCCTGAGCCGCATCCCCGGGCCCAGCAGGCTCCCTCGCTGGACGAAGCCCTGTCCGAGCTGTTCGAACAGGGGCACCCGGCACTGTTCGAGCATATCGAAGAAGCCGTGATGCGGGCCGCTTACAACCACTGCCATCGCAACCAGGTGCAGGCG
>JBKHWY010000374.1:0-4952 GCA_046566285.1 Gammaproteobacteria bacterium
AGTTCTCCCTGCAGCAC
Organism: Gammaproteobacteria bacterium; assembly: GCA_046566285.1. GTDB lineage: Bacteria > Pseudomonadota > Gammaproteobacteria > Burkholderiales > Burkholderiaceae_D > Telluria_A. The sequence goes on from JBKHWY010000374.1 coordinate 18, forward strand.
GCCCTTGGGCGACTCCTTCGCGCCGGGCGAAATGGCATGGTCGCCGCCGATCGGTGTCAGGTCATGCTGGCCGGGCTGGCTCAGGTAAAAGGCGGTAATATGGTCTTCCGGAAAACCGGCGCCGATGAGTTCACGGCGCGCCTGTTCGGCTTCTGCTTGAAGCTGAAAATGACCGGCAACAATTGTCGACATCTCGATTCCTCCTGCACAAATGAGTGTTCAGGATGCCCTGCGCATGGCTTCTTATCTGTACGCTAACGCACGCTGTCTAGACGGCCATACCGGCGCTGCTGCCACCTCTACTGCCACTGGCCGTAGGAAAAACCCACCTCCGGCTCGGGCTCGGGGGGCGTGAGCCAGTTGCGCGGATCGACCCGGTAATACTTGTGCAGCTCGGCGAACAGGTCCGGATGACGCTCGGCCAGCTGCCAGGGTTTTTCAAAGAAAGTCTCGGTGGCGACGGCGAAGAATTCGGCCGGATCCTGGGCGCCATAGTGATCGAGCACGCTGCTGAGCTGGAATGCCGCATCGAAGCGCAGCCGCTCGAAGTTGCGCGACAGGACTTCCGACCAGGCCCGATAGCTGTCGCGGCTGCCCAGGTAGGGGGCGCCATTGTTGCTGCCCGACTCGCTATCGAGCTGGTGAGCGAATTCGTGCAGCACCACGTTCTGGCCATCGGTCCAGTCGTGCGCACCGCGCCGCACGTGGTCCCACGACAGGATCACGCGGCCATCGCCCCAGGATTCGCCCAGCAGATCCTGGCGCGCTTCGGTCACCACCCCGGCCGCATCCACGTGCCGGCGCGGGGCCATGAAACTGCTCGGGTACACCAGCACCGTGTGCAGGCCCGGATACACCTTGCTGGGGCGGTTGAGCAGCAACATGCACGCCTGCGCCGCGATGGTCAGGCGCACTTCGTCGTCGATCTCCTGGCCCGCGCACCCGACGAATTTTTTCTGGTGCAAGAACTGCTGCACCAGCCGCTGCAGCTGCGCTCGCAGCTCCGGCTCCATGCGCGGATACACGGGAATGTTGGCGCGCAGGATGGCGTCCCAGGCCGGCGGCAGCGGCTGCCGCACGGCACGCCGCAGGCGCCAGCGCGGCACGGCAAGGACGAGCGCGGTCACCACGAGCACGGCCATGGTCAGGATCAGGGCTTGCATGATGCTCTTTCAGGAAGTGAGCGAACGCTGGCGCCGGTCTCGGCCGCGCCAGCACCAACCTCAGGCGGCCTGGCGCGCCAGCCAGGCGTCCAGCGCATCGGCGCCGCCGATCAGCTTGCCGCCAATGAAGACCTGGGGCCAGGTCAGTTCACCCGCCACCGCGCGCAGCACGCTGGAATTGATCTTGTGGTCCTGGGTAAATTCCGTGTACTGGTAGCCGTGCTGTTGCAGCGCGGCCTTGGCGCGCGCGCAGAACGGACAGCCCGGCTTGGCGAAGATCACGGCCGGCTCCGGCACGGTGGCGTCCGGCGCCAGGTAGCGCAGCATGGTGTCGGCGTCGGAGACTTCAAAGGGGTCGCCTTCGCGGTCCGGTTCAATGAACACTTTCTGGATGATGCCGTCCTTGACCAGCATCGAGTAGCGCCACGACCGCATGCCGAAGCCCAGGCTGCGCTTATCCACCAGCATGCCCATGCCTTCGGTGAAGTCGCCATTGCCGTCCGGGACAAAGGTGATGTTTCCCGCATCCTGCCCCACCTTCCACTCGTTCATGACGAAGGCGTCGTTGACCGAGATGCACACGATGTCGTCAATGCCGTGCTGGCGGAACACCGGGGCCAGTTCGTTGTAGCGCGGCAGGTGCGAAGACGAGCAGGTGGGCGTATAGGCTCCGGGCAGCGAAAACACGATAACGGTGCGGCCCTTGAACAATTCATCGGTGGTGAGGTCTTTCCACTGGTTGTCCGGACGGGCCTTGAAGGTCACGCTGGGGACGGGCTTGCCTTCGAGGGATTCAGGTGTCGGTAACATGGGTTTCCTTTGCGAGCATCGTGACAATGGGACAGCGGCAGCCGCCTACATGGGGCAGCCTTGCCGCTATTTCAATATGAGGCAGCTAATGAGGCGGTGACGAGCCTACGCCAATCGGGACGCACACGGCGTCACGCTACAGGGAGGAAAGACCGGAAGAACAGCGGGGGGACTGGGAAAGGCTGGGAACGACGGCAAAGCGACAGAGGAAAAACGCACAGGGCTGCCAATGCAGCCCGCGGGTAAGGTGACGAACCTGACGAGGTAAGGAACGGGTCGTCGACTTAGGAATTGCTGTCCTTGTTGGCGCTCGGGGCCGGGGCGGCGCCAAACAGCGCGGCCACCAGCGGATCGCGCGTGACGGGGCTGCGGTTCACGCGGATCGCGTAATGGGTGTCGTCAGCCAGGATGTGGAAATGACGGCCGGTGCCGGCCATGCTCTGCTCGCGCAGGCCAGGACGTTCCTTGCGCGGCGCGGCGCCTTCGCGCTTGGGCTGGCAGATGGCGGCCAGGAATGCCTTGACGCGCTCCGGGTCTGGGGAAATCTGGTACACGGCCTTGCCGAGGTAGGTGGCGGTGCCTTCGATGTAGCGGGCCAGTTCGATCACGCCGGCTTCGCGCAGGTCGCGGATGTATTTACGGGCGCCGGACGGCGAGAACTTCAGGAACCAGGCGATTTCGTCGGCCAGCATTTCGTGGTTCGACAGTTCGCCGATCAGCTTTTGCATGTTTTCGATGCGGCGCTGGGTGGCCGAGGTGGAGCGCACGCGCTCGATCGGGGCCATGGAAATGGGAGCTCGTTCAGTGGGCTGCGGAGCAACACGCTCGATCAAAGTGGAGTTGGCTGAAGAATGTTTGGCATTCACTTCGCTGTGAGCCGAGTTGTTATTGTGTTGGGTCGTTGCTTGCATGTGAGTACTCCAATGAAAGAGATGTCGTTTTTTCTGAAGCCGTTTGCCGTTGGACAGCCCGACAACAGGTCGGTTCGTTCACTTGGGCTCCAGATTGCCTGCTCCAGATCAACTGGTCTGTGCGCCATCGAACATTTCCAACAACTAATTTGAAAATGATTAAAAAGGGGAATGTCGAGCTTGGCTGCGGAGAACGCGGACGCGGCTGCGTGCGCTTGCGTACAGAACGCCCGAAGGGGGCGCGTTAATCTGCCGTCAGGCGCTGCGGCGCCGAGGCATGGAACTGCGGAAGGGTCTTGAGCTGAATCAGTAAGTTGTTAAGTCTGCCTGAATCGGCTGAACGCTGGCGCACGCTTGGGAAATCGAGTTGCGCCGCCGAGATGGTTTTGAAGAGGCTTCGTATCCTGTCCGCTCATTGTTGCGAAAAGCATACGGGGACCCGTGGAAGGCTGGACCACGGCCGGGAGCGGCTGAAACTCATGCGCGTATTGACAGTCCAATCACGGCAAGCGAGTCATTGAAGTCCACCTTCACCCATACTTCAGGAGTTCCCTGTGATTACAACGAAGAACAAGATTGCTTTGACCTTGGCGCTGGCCTGCCTGGCCGGTACGGCGCTCGCGCAGAGCACGCCCTATAACCCGTCGCTCTACATCCAGCCCAGCGCCATCTGGTTCGACCCGGACAGCGAATTCGGCGTGGACGACCGCGACTGGGGCGGCGGTCTCAAGTTCGGCAAACCCGTCCACCCCAACTGGGACCTGCAGTTCGGCGCCACCCATGCGCGCGCCGAGGAAAATGCCTACCACTATCGCCAGACCCTGCTCGGACTGGACGCGCTGCTGATGCTCTCGCGCAGCAATTTCCGTCCATTCATCCTGTTCGGCGCGGGCGCCGAGCGCGACAAGGTGGAAAATCCGCTGCGCCATGTCCGCAAGACCAGCCCCTACCTGACGGCCGGGGTCGGCTTCCAGCTGGGCTTTACCGAACGCTGGGCGCTGCAGGCCGACTACCGGGTGGTGCGCGGCCGCCTGCGCGACGAAGAACGGTTCGGTTTCAAGCACCCCAGCAACCGCTACCTGGCGGTCGGGCTGAACTACGCCTTCAACGCCCCGCCCGCCCCGCCGCCGCCGCGTCCGGTGGAACCGCCGCCGGCCGCCGTAGCGCCGCCGCCCCCGCCACCGCCGCCCGCGCCGCCCCCGCCGCCGCCCCGGTTCGAGAAATTCACGCTGTCGGCCACCGAACTGTTTGCCTTCAACAGTGCGACCCTGGCCATGCCGCAGCCGCGCCTGGATGACATCGCGGCGGCGCTGACGGCCGATCCGACCATCACCGACGTCGACATCACCGGCTACACCGACCGCTTGGGTTCCGACAAGTACAACATGCGCCTGTCCGAGAAGCGCGCCAACGCCGTGCGCGACTACCTGGTGTCCAAGGGCATTGCGGGCAACCGGCTGAAAGCCTACGGCAAGGGCAAGGCGAACCCGGTGGTGACCTGCAACGATAAAAAACGAAGCGATCTGATCCGTTGCCTCGAACCTAACCGGCGCGTCGAAGTCGAACAGATAACAGTGGAAAAACGCGTGCAGTAAGTATGGTGGGGCGCGGTGGCCGCAAGCGGCCGCCCTGCCCGCCTGAATGACCTGATCGATTGGACCGCTTGCATCCAGGCGCGCGTCGGCGCCTGGATCGACCGCACCCAACCGATTGCAACCATTGCCGGGCCCCGCCCGGCGTACCCCGGACCGGGCCATCCGCCGGTCCGCTGACACCACGGAGGAATGATGCTGGGTAAAGAAGAGAAATGGCAGCCGTATTCCAAGAAGCTCGTCCATGTGATGCGCTGCGCCATCAATGAATGGTTCGAGCACCGCGCCGCCAGCAAGGGCGCGGCGCTGGCCTACTACACCCTGTTCTCGATTGCACCGATCCTGGTGCTGGTGATTGCCATCGCCGGCTTCTTTTACGGCACCGAAGCGGCGCAAGGGCAGTTGCTGGGCGAACTGCGCTCGCTGGTCGGACCGCAGGGCGCGGAAGCCATCACCCTC
>JBKHWY010000375.1:0-4946 GCA_046566285.1 Gammaproteobacteria bacterium
CGTAGCTGTTGGCGGCGTACTGGCTGTCCACGATGGCGAAGTTGGCCGCCGCGATCGAGCAGGGGGTGATGGTGGTGGCGCAGCTGTTGGCGGTGGAGCAGGTGCTGCCGGGCCGGCAGCAGCGCGTCGCGTTCAAGGCCGCCGGCGCGGTGGTAGCGCCGCCGGTGGCCAGCGTCACCGTCGCGTTGCCTCCGGACGGGTAGTTCAGCGTGGTGTTGGCTTGGCCGATCGCGTCGAACATGGGCGACGTGGTGCCCAGCGTGCCGGCCGTGGTGGACAGCCCGATGGTCTTGCCGTTCACGGCCGACTGTAGGTTGCTGCTGCAGGCCGTGGCGCCAGCGGCCGTCGCGCAGGCATACACCTGCACCGCCGGCAAGGGCGTACACGCGCTGGCGGTGGCGGGCACGATCAGTTCATAGTGGTCCACCGTGCCGGCGCATGGGTGCACCAGGTCCGCCACGGAAGCGACTTCCAGCGGCGCCAGCGCACGCCCGTAGATGCGCACTTCGTCGAAATAGCCGTTCGCGCCATTGCTGCTGTAGCCGGCCGCCGCGCCGGTGATGCCGGTGACCCTGGGGGCGCCCAAATACAGGGTATTGAGGGTGCCCAGCGTGGTGGCCACGTTGGTGGTCGAGGTGGCCACCGGGGCCGTGTCGCCGTCGAGGTAGATATACAGGCGGTCGGCCGCCATGTCCCAGCTGACGGCGATGTGGTGCCAGGTGTTGGCGGCGAAGTTATAGCTGGGCGAAGTCGCCGTGGACACGACGGTGCCGCTGTCCTTCAGCGAAAACACCAGCTTGCCCGTGCCATCCTTGGCCAGGAAGAAGTAGCGGTCGGTGTTGCCGTTATCGAACGACGCATCGAACAGCATGCGCGCCGTGCCATCGTTCCAGGCGGTCGCGCCGGCAAACCAGAACGCGATGGTGCCCGCGTTCGGCCCGATGGAATTGACGCTGATATTGGTGTTGATGGCGTTGCCCGAGCCGCTCGGGCTGCTGGCCGCGCCGCAGGTGCCCGGACTGCCCGGCACCGCCTGTCCCAGCACGGGCGGGTTGCCGGTCGCCTTGGCCGAACCCAGGGCGACGGCGGGCGCGCTGGTGGCGGCCGTGGTGTTGGCGAACGAGGTCGCGTTGGCCGCCTCGTCCATCGCGTAGTAGGCGTACGGGCCGGGCAGGATGGTATAGGTGTCGGTGGCGGTATCGTTGGCCGAGTTGCCGTCGCCGCCCGTGCCGGACACCGTGGCGCTGTTGGTCAGCACCCCGTCGGCCGTGGACGCCACGCTGACATTGATCACCAGCGGGGTGGCATCGGCCCCGGCCGCAAGCACGCCGGTCTTGCTGCAGGAAACCACCTGGCCGGACACCGCGCAGGTCCAGCCGGTGCCGGAAAAGCCGGTGAAGGTGACCCCGGTGGGCAGGGTATCGACGATGGCCAGCGGCCCCGGTTCGGCCGAAGCGCCTTCGTTGGTGGCCGTCAGGGTATAGCTGGCGGTGCCGCCCGGGCTGAGCGGAACGTTGCGCGTCATTTCGATGGACAGGTCGCGCTGGGACGGGCGCAGCGCCATCAGGTGGCCGACGCCATAGTCGGCCGAACTGGCCGTGGCGATGGTGGCGCGCGTCGCGCACGAGGTGCCGGCGTTGGTCTGGCTGAAGTACGCCATGTCGACCGTGGTGCCGGTGGCGTTGGCGGCAGTGGGCGAGCGCACGTCGAGCACGTCGGTAATGGCTGAGGCGCCGCTCGCGGTGCAGGCGGTGGACGCGATGAAGGCGGGCGTGGTAAAGCTGTCCGCCGACAGCACGCTCAGCACCGAGATCATCATCGTGTTGGGGACCGTGGTGGTGACGGGCGTGGTCGAAAACACCGTCCCCGACGCGGTCGACACGTTCGACGTGGGCGTGCCGTTGATCGGATTGCTGGCCGTGTCGATGCCTGAGAACACCAGCATGCCGCCGACAGCCGTGCCACCCGTATTGGCCGGGTTGGCGAAGGTCCAGGTATAGCTGTTCGGTTCACTCACGCCGACGATGCGGTAGTAGGTCCGCAGCGTCATGCCGCCCGGCGCGGTGGCCACGCCGCCGTTGGGCTGTTCGCTGGTGACCGACAATTGCGTCCAGCCGCCGCCGGCCGGCGCCGTCCAGGTCATGCCGCTGGGACGCGCGGCGATCGAGACGATCATCACCATCCCCGGCTTGGCCGCGGCCGGCTTGGTGATGGTCAGCACGCCCGGGGTGCCGTTGGTGGGCAGGCCGGTGTTGATGCCCGACGCCGAGCCGCGGTACACCACGACCGCGCCGGCCGAGCCGATGCCGAGCACCATCAACAGCAGCACAGCCACCAGAGTCCGGATCGTCTTATTTAAAAACATAGGTTGTCGATTTCGCCAGATGCTTGCGGCGGATGCCGCATTCTTCACTTGGAGCAATAGTAAAGCAAGCCAGCGTGCTGGTGACGATACTGTTGCGTGGAGGTTGAATCGGCCGGTACCGGATTGAAGGGAGGCGCCGGTTGCCACGGCCGCCAGCGGTCCCGGATAATGGCGGGGATCAGGATTGCAGAGATAAGAGTTACACCATGCACGCACGTCACGAACGACCCGCCACGGTGCCCGCGCCGTACCGCCTTGCCACCCTGCCGTCGGGCATCCACGTCCCCTACGTGGACAGCGGGACGGGGGAACCCGTGCTGTTCGTCCATGGCTCCCTGTGCGACCAGCGCTACTGGGACAGCCAGACCAGCGTGCTGGCGGCCCAGTTCCGCTGCATCGCGCTCAGTCTCAGCCACTACTGGCCGCTGGCGGGGGAGGCCGCCGAGGGCGAGTTCGGCTGGCGCGCCCACGTGGACCAGCTGGCCGCCTTCATCCGGACGCTGGGCGGCGGCCCGGTGCACCTGGTCGGCCACTCGCGCGGCGCCGGCGTGGCCTTCCAGCTGCCGCGCCATCACCCGCAGCTGGTCAGGACGCTGACCCTGGCCGATCCCGGCGGCCCGCTCGCCGACGATGCCTCGCCCACGCCTGCGGCGGTCACCGACGGCCTGCACGAGAAGGTGATCCCGCTGATCGGCGCAGGCGCCATCGAGGCCGCGCTGGAGCTGTTCGTCGACGCGGTCAGCATGCCGGGCATCTGGCGCAGGAGTCCCCCGGGGTTTCGTGCCATGGCGATGGACAACGCCAGCACCTTGCCCAAGCAGTTGCGCGATCCCTTGCCGGCCTACACCCGCGCGGCAGCGGAGCAGGTGCGCTGCCCGGCGCTGCTGATCGCCGGTGCGGCCAGCCCGCCGATCTACCGCCATAACGTGGAGGCGCTGTCGCATTGGCTCGCGTCGGCGCAGACCCGCATCATGCTGGGCGCCTCGCACGGGATGAACTTCACCCACGCGGCCCAGTTCAACCGCCTGCTGGCCGGTTTCCTCAGCAGCCAAGCGAGCGACACGTGATGCGCTCCGCACGACAGTGGCCGATCATCCTCGGCCTGGTGACCGGCATCGCCGCGGCGGCAGCAGTCGTGGCGTTCACGCCCAAGCCAGACGGTCGCCAGCAGGTCGAATTCCTCACGGCTTTCTACCGCGACTACCTGGATAGGCAAGCGCGCAGCCCGATGGCCGCCGCGTCGTTCTACTCGACAGGCGCGCGGGCGCTGATCGCCAATAATGCCGCGCTGTGCCGCCGGCTCGCGCGGGCGGACGAAAAGTGCGGATATGCGGTGGACGGCGACGAGTTCCTCGATGCCATGGAGGTCGCCCCCGGCTTGACGTTGACGGCCGCGCGTTTCCGGGCCGCGCCTGCGGGGCCCAACACCGTCGACGTGTCCTTCACTGTGCAACCGGGTTCGGGAGAAGCCGGCGAGCGGCGGATCAGGTACATGCTGGTGAAGGAAGAGGGCGGCTGGCGGGTGGACGATGCGCTGTTCGGCGACGCCGCCGGTTTCTCGGCGCAGCGCTCCCTGCGCCACCAGATCGAAGAGGAAAACGGGCAGGTCCTGGCGAATGCGCGCGACCTGACCGAAGTGGCGCGCTGGGTCTCCACCTTCCTCAACGAAGTGGACATGGTCGAGCGCGCGGCCCGCTATGCCAGCGACCCGGTGCAAGTGTGCGGCAAGGATGGCATATGTGCAGCGGTCAAGCGTGACGCGCCCGCGCTGCACGCCGCCTTGCGCGAGCTGCACCGCGCCTACCACCGCGACGCCCCGGCCAGCGCCACCGATCTGGGCGAATGTGTGCCGTCCCAGGTCGCGCCTGTGGACGGCAAGGCCGTCGCCGTGGACTCGCTGGAATTCACATTCCGGGAACAGGCCTGGTGGATCAGCCGCATCGACCTGGCAGGACTGGAGCGCCATCCATCCAGGGGATGCGGCCGGGCGGGGCGCTGAGGAGGGCGCGGCGCGGGTGCATCTGCAACATGGCCGAGCGGAAAATTTGCATTGACACCCCCAGTCGGGTATCTTTCCGATGTGCAAGTTTTGATGCTGCTGACCAATGATCTCACTTTCGGGTATCTCTCCCTCTCCACTGGGTCGCCTGCTGCCCCGCTTCCTGCTGTGGTTCCTTGCACTCATCATTACCAGCGTGCTGCTGCTGGCCTGGCAACACTATGGCATGGAGCGCGTGGTGGTGGTCACCGGACCGGATTTCGCCGTCCAGGCCGATGATGATCGCGGGGCCGGCGGCGCTTCGGTGGCCACGCTCGAGCAAACCCCCGACAGGATCGTCATGCAATGCCAGGTGGTGGCGAAATTCACCTGGCCGTACTGCGTCATGGCGTTCACCCTGTCCAAGGAGGGCATGGACCTGTCGAGCTTTAGCCACGTGAACCTGGACCTGGCCTACGAGGGTCCGGGCCCGCGCGAAATCCGCTTTCGCTTCCTGAACCGCGAAGAGGGCCTGTTCCGCGAAGGCGACGGGATGAGCCTGAAGAACAATGAAGTCACCGGATTGACCATCCCGCAGGGCCA
>JBKHWY010000376.1:0-4941 GCA_046566285.1 Gammaproteobacteria bacterium
CTTCGACGTGTTCGGGCGCTTCACCCACATGGGCATCGATCCGTATGCTTTTGTATCGGCCCTGAACGGCATCTGGGCCCAGCGCCTGGTGCGCATGAACTGTCCGCACTGCGCGGCCGAGTACACCCCCACGGATGCGGAACTGGCCTCGGCAAACCTGCGCCGCGCCGACGTACACGACTACGTCTTCATGCAGGGCAAGGGCTGCGGCGACTGCCGCGGCACCGGCTACAAGGGGCGCCGCTCGATCGCCGAGATCCTCACCCTGAATGACGAGATCCGCGAGCTGATCGTGGAAAAGCGCCCGATCCGCCAGGTCAAGCAGGCCGCCTTCGAGAACGGCACGCGCAGCCTGCGCCACGCGGCGCTCGACCTGGTCAAGCGCGGCGCCACCACACTGGAAGAAATCAAGCGGGTGACCCTGCATGCGTAGGCGCTTCGGACAGATGCTGAGGATCGGCGTGTCGGCGCGCGCGGTGGCGCTGGTGGCCGCCAGCCGCTTTGGACGTGGCCAAGGGGTGGTGCTGGCCGAGCAGCGCTGCGCCGACGCGGCCATCGACACGATCGGCGCGACCGTGCGCGCGCTGCTGGCGGATGCGGCCTGCGACGGTTGGCCCACCGCCATCGTGGTGGCCGACGACATGGCGCGCATGTGGCAGGTGACGCCGCCGCCGGATAGCGCCCGTCTGGCCGACCTGCAGGCGGCCGCCGGCCTGCGCTTCCAGCACCTGTACGGCGAAGCGCCGTCCGCCTGGCAGATCGCCGCCGACTACGACAGCGTGCGGTCCTTCATGGCGGCCGCGCTGCCGCGCCAGTTGCTGGCCCTGCTGGCGCAGGCGGCCAGCGCGCACCGCCTGCGCGTGGTGGAGATCAATCCCCAGTTCGTCTCAAGCTGGAACCGCTGGCGCCGCGCGGTGGTGCCGGGCGCCTGGTATGGGCTAGTGCACGACAACGTCCTGACCCTGAGTGCGGGCGGGGCGCCCCGTGCGCTGCCGCTGCCCCTGCATGCGGACGCCGCCTGGCTGGCCCTGCAGCTCGAACGCGAGGCCCTGCGCCTGGGCGTGCCGGCGCCCGCGCATCTGTTCGTCTCGGGCGCGGTGCCGCCCAAGTGGGCCGACAATCCCGCCTGCACGGTGCTCGGACCCGCGCTGGAGCTGTCGGCCGCCGCGCGCCTGGCCGCCACGGGAGCGTTCGCATGAAGAAGCTGCGCATCGATTTCGCCCCGCCGACGCTGGCGCGCGCGCTCTACCTGGCCGGGCCGCTGGCCTGGCTGATGCTGGGCGCGGCGCTGGCGCTGGTGGGCGCGTCCGCGTGGATGGGTTGGGCGTACCTGGACCAGCAGCAGCGCTTCGAGGCTGAACTGGCGCGTGCGCGCGCGCATGCCAGGGTGCCGGTGGCCGCGCCCGTGGCGCAGCTGCCCAAGATCTCCGAGGCGCAGGGCGCCGCCGTGAATGCCGCCGTGGCCCAGCTCAATCTGCCCTGGCGCGCGCTGCACGATGCCGTGGCCGCCGCCACCCCCGCCAGCATCGCCCTGCTGGCGCTGGAACCGGACGCGCGCAAGCGCGCCGTGAAGATCACGGCGGAAGCCAAGAACCCCGACGAGATGGTGTCGTACGTGGAAGCCCTTGGCAAGGAAGAGCTCTTCACCGGCGCCACCTTGACCCGTCACGAGATCAATGAGCAGGACCCGAACCGGCCGATCCGCTTCCAGGTGGAAGCCCAGTGGGGGGCGCAATGAAATCCGTGAGCCTGCCCGCCGTGCTGCTGCGCGCACAGCTCTCGCTGGCCGCCTTCGGCGCCCTGCGCATCGGCGCGCTGCTGGTGTGCCTGGCCGGTGGGCTGACCCTGGTGTGGCTGCAGGCGCGCACCGAACAGCTGGTCGCGCGCCACGCCACCGCCATGGAGATGGTGGCCTCGCCCCCGCCGCCGGTGGTCAGCGCCCCGGTGCTGGCCAACCAGAACCTGACCCTGTTCTACACCTCGCTGGGCGAGCGCCGCTACGCCGAGGAGCAGGTGCGCACCCTGTTCGCGCTGGCCACCAAGGCCGGGCTGTCGCTCAGCCAGGGCGAATACAAGAGCGGACGCGACGCGCCGGCGCGCGTGGCCACCTACCAGATCACCTTGCCCGTGAAAGGCAGCTACCGCGCCATCTGGCAGTTCGCCATGCTGGCCCTGCGTTCGATCCCGTTCGCTTCGCTCGATGAAATCAGCTTCAAGCGCGACACCGTGGGCGAATCCAATGTGGAAGCGCGCCTGCGCTTTACGCTCTACCTGTCGGAGGTGCGTTCGTGAACCGGCGCGTGGCCATCCTCGTCGCGCTGGCGCTGGCCATCGGCGCGCTGCTGCTGTTCGACCGCGACGCGCCCGACGCCGGCGTGGTGGAAGCGGTGGAGCGCAGCGCGCCTGCGCCGGCGGCAGCGCCGGCGCCCGCAGCAGCAGCGGCCAAGAGCACAGCCGGGAGCGCGGCCGAGCCGGCCATCGCCCGCCTGATCCCGCGCGCCGAATTGATCGGCCAGGACGATGAAGCCTTCGGCGCCGGCGACGCCGTCTTCGGCGCCCAGAACTGGACCCCGCCGCCGCCGCCCGCGCCGGTCTCGAACGAACCGCCGCCGCCACCGCCGCCACCCACCGCGCCGCCGCTGCCGTTCACCTACCTGGGCAAGGCCCAGGAGGGCGGGCACTGGGAAGTCTACCTGGCGCGTGGCGATCGCACCTACGTGGTGAAACCCCAGGAAGTGATCGATGGCCAGTACCGGGTCGATGCGATCGCGCCGCCCGTGATCACCTTTACCTATCTGCCCTTGAACGAGGTGCAGTCGCTTAATATTGGAGTGCTCGACTGATGGCTACCCGCCTCTTTACTGGCGCAGGCGAGAAACTGCCGCGCATGCTGTTGCTCGTGGCCGCGCTGGCGCTGTCCGGCTGCGCCGGGCAGATGGCCTACCGCGATGCGCAGACGCTGGCCGCGCAGGACAAGGTTGAAGAAGCCTTGCTGAAGTTCCGCGAGGCCGTCGATGCCGACCCGTCCAACGCATCGTTCCGCGCCGGCTTCATCAACGCGCGCGACCGCCACAGCATGCGCCTGGTGCTGCAGGCCGACCGCGCGCTGGCCGACAACAAGCCGGACGTGGCCGAGCCCCTGTATAGACGCGTGCTGGCCATCGATCCGGCGCACGAGCGCGCGCGTGCCGGCCTGCGCGCGCTGGAAGCGGACGCGCGCCAGTCGCGCATGCTGGAAGAAGCCAGCGCCGCCTTCGAGCGCAAGGAATATGAACTGGCGCGCTCGAAGCTGTCCGCGATCCTGGCCGAGCGCCCGGCGCATGAACCGGCGCGCCAGTTGCTGGCCCAGGTGACGGACAAGCTCAATGCCGCCAGCCCGGAGCCAGGCCTGTCGGCCGCCTACCGCCAGCCGATCAGCATCGAATTCCGCGATGCGCCGTTAAAGCAGATCTTTGAAGTGATCTCGCGCCGCTCCGGCCTGAACTTCCTGTTCGACCGCGACGTCAAGACCGACCAGCGCACCTCCATCTACCTGAAGAACAGCACGGTGGAGGCGGCCGTGTATTACCTGCTGGTGACGAACCAGCTGGAGCAGCAGATCATGGACGGCAACACCGTGCTGGTGTACCCGAACATCGCGGCCAAGCTGAAGGAATACCAGGAGATGGTGGTCAAGACCTTCTTCCTGGCCAATGCCGACGCCAAGTCGGTGGCCAACACGCTGCGTGCGATCCTGAAGACGCGCGACATCGTGGTGGACGAAAAGCTCAACCTGGTGATCGTGCGCGACAACCCGGAAGCCATCAAGCTGGCCACCAAGCTGGTGGCCTTGCAGGACGTGGCCGAGCCGGAAGTCATGCTGGACGTGGAGATCCTGGAAATCAAGCGCAGCCGCCTCTTGGAACTGGGCGTGGCGTGGCCGACCAAATTGACCATTGCGCCGCTGGTCACGGCCGATTCGGGTCCCTTGACCATTAACGAACTGCGCGGCCTGAATGCCAACAGCATCGGCATCGGCGGCGTGTCGGCGGCGATTACCGCCAACAAGACCGACGGCGACTCCAACACCCTGGCCAATCCGCGTATCCGCGTGCGTAACAAGGAAAAGGCCAAGGTCGTCATCGGCGAGAAGGTGCCCTCGATTACCACCACGATTTCGCCCGGCGCCACGGCCGGCTTTGCGCAGGAGTCGGTCAACTACCTGGACGTGGGCCTGACCCTGAACGTCGAGCCGACCATCTACCTCAATAACGAAGTGGCGATCCGCATCGCCCTGCAGGTCAGTAACCTGATCGGCTCGATGACCACCAAGACCGGCACCACGGCCTACCAGATCGGCAGCCGCGAGGCGACCACGATGCTCCAGCTTAAGGACGGCGAGAACCAGGTGCTGGCAGGCCTGATCAACAATGAAGACCGCAGCAACGGCAGCAAGGTGCCGATCCTGGGCGAGCTGCCGCTGATCGGCCGCCTGTTCGGCACCAACAAGGATGGCAACGACAAGACCGAGATCGTGCTGTCGATTACCCCGCACCTGATCCGCAACATCCAGCGCCCGGCGGCTTCCGCCGCCGAGTTCAACGCGGGCACCGAAGCGACCTTCCGGCGCCGTCCGGACGCGCCGGGCCGCCCCGGTCCGGAACATGGCCAGCCGATTCCGCCGGTTTCCGCCCCCGCGCCGGCGCCCGCGTCAGCTGCGCCCGCACCTGCGCCGGCGCCTGCGCCTGCACCGGCGCCGGCCGCACCGGCCTTGCCGCTGGCCGCACCCGTGGGCGCCCCCGTGCCGGCCCCGCCGGTGCCGGCTACCCCGGGCGTGGGCCTGGCACCGCAGCCGGGCGTGACGGTCACGCCGGTGCCGGCCCCGTAAGTCGAGAACTGGTCATGGCGATGCTCATGCGCGCGCAGCGAGGCTTCACGCTGATCGAGCTGCTGGTCACGCTG
>JBKHWY010000377.1:0-2410 GCA_046566285.1 Gammaproteobacteria bacterium
CGCGCAGGTTGGCGGTGGCGATCACGTTGAAGCCGCGCTGCGCGTGCAGGCGTCCCCCTTCGCCCAGCTCCGGCACCATGATGGTCTTCTCGGACAGCAGCGAGATCATCACGTCCTGGATCTCGGGCGGGCAGCGCGTGATCTCTTCAAAGCGCACCAGCTTGCCCGCTACCATGGCCTGGTACAGCGGGGAGGGCACCAGTGCGCGTTCGCTGGGGCCTTCGGCCAGCAGCAGGGCGTAGTTCCATGAATACTTGATGTGGTCTTCCGTGGTGCCGGCCGTGCCCTGGATGGTCAGGGCCGAGTCGCCGCTGATGGCCGCGCTGAGGAGCTCCGACAGCAGCGACTTGGCGGTGCCCGGTTCGCCGACCAGCATCAAGCCCTGGTGGCCCATCAGGGTCACGATGGCGCGGTCCACCAGCGGATCGTCGCCGTAGAATTTGCGGCTGATGCCAAGCTTGGCGTCGCCCAGGATGAAGCGCCGCACCGCGCGCGGAGAGAGGCGCCAGCCGGCCGGGCGGGCATCCTGGTCGGCGGTCGCCAGGGTATCGAGTTCGTCGCGGTAGCGCAGTTCGGCGCTGCTGCGCAGGATGGTGGATGGGTTTGACATAGTATTTACCAGGGCACTTTCTGTTCCCAGTCGGGGTCGAAGCCGGCGCAGGCGGCGGCCACGGCATGATAATCGCCCCAGGCTTCGGCCAGCAGCACGGCAGGCACCTTGTCGAGCGCCACGCCGGCCGCGCCGAAGCCCGCGCCCATGCGCTCGAAGCAGAGTGTCTTGAGCGCCGCCGCCACGTTTTCCTCCGGCAGGGCGTTGCCGGTGAATTCAATGCAGGCCGCCAGGCCCGCGCTGGCGAAGCTCTTGCGGTATTCGAAGAAGAAGCCGCCGTCCTCGGCCTGGGCGCGCTGGTAGCCCAGCTTGGTGAACGCGGCGCGCAAGGTGAAGCTGTCGCTCAGCCAGCCCTGGCGGTCGTCGATCCAGTTCGCGTCCGGCAGGGCCGGCAGCGTGCGCGTCATCTGCGCGAACAGGGGCGTGAGCTTGTAGTCCTTGAAGTGCGCCAGCCAGGCATGGGCCTCGCGCGCATCGATCAGCGCCGCATGCGCGAGGCGGATGCTGCCGCCGTCGGTCAGCGTCAATTCCTCGTCGCCGATATCGAGCAGGCTACCGTCCTCGCTGGGCCGGAAGAGGCGTGGCGCGCCGCCATCGGCCGGGTGCTCCATCCAGACCAGCCGCTGGACCAGGCGCCCCACCACCGGATGCTGCCGCAGGTATTCGCGCCATTCGGCCGCCGGCCAGGCGCGCTGCGCGCACATGGCCTCGTACAGGCGCGCCGTCTGCATCTGCACCACCTGCTTGACTTCCTTCTTGCACAGCGAGACCTGCTGCTTGGCTTCCTTGTACTGGGCCGGGTCGTCGTCCTGACGCGGCTCGGGCAGGGCGCTGACGACCTTGCCGTCCGGGTTGCGCAGCACGACCTTCATCTGGCCGTCCAGCGCGGCCGTGTACGCACGAGCGCCGCAATCGAGCCGCAGGGTGCCGTCGGCATCCAGTCCGCCGGTCGGAATGGTGCGGTCGGCCAGCTGGTCGGCCGTCCAGCGATTGCGCTCGGCGATGCGCTCGACCAGCCCGCGCGCCTTGTCCTGCACGGAGGCGGTGCGGTAGCGGCGCGCGACGCTCAGGATGAACTGGATCACGGCCGGTTCGTTCGACACGCTGGCCGCTTCCAGCAGCGCTTCGATCTGCGCGCGCCGCAGGTAATGGTCGCGCATGAATTGCTGGATCGCCGACACGAGCGCATGGCCGGGCACGGCCCAGGCCAGTGCGAGGATGCCTTTTTCCGAGATGGCCGAGCCGAAGTATTCGCCCAGCCTGGCGCGCTTGTACTGCTCGAACAGCTGGCGCTCGCTTTGCGGGTAGTAGCGGGCAAGTTCAGGATGCTCCTGCAGCCAGGCCTGCTGCGTCAGCCAGTCCTGTGGGGCGCGCGCGGCGGCATAGGCATTGGCTTCTTCCAGCGAAGGCGCGCGCGTGTCCTGCGCGATGAACTGGTGCAGCACGAAGCCGCCCAGCGCGGCGCGGCTGGCCGGCGTCAGCAGATTCAGGTAGCGCTCGAACAGGCCATTCCCGCCGGGCTCCTTGAGCTTGCAAGCAAGCTGCACCCACCAGCGCACGATCTCCGGCTCCACCGGCCCGCCGGCCTCCCATTCGCAGGCGGGCAGCAGGTCCAGGTTCAGCCAGGCCATGCCGGCCGGCGCCTTGCCCTTCAAGCCCTTGCGCGCCTGCGCCAGCAGTTTGTCGGGCGTGAAGCGTTCGGACAGATCTTCGCCCAGGCCTTCCAGCGCCGTCATCAACGCGGCGCTGGCGCCTTCGCGGGTTTCCTTGGCCAGCGCGGCGTACAGCGCCGGCACCGCT
>JBKHWY010000377.1:2420-4932 GCA_046566285.1 Gammaproteobacteria bacterium
GGAGGCGGAGATGGTCTACCACACCGTGCTGGCGCTGCGTCCCACCACGGGCTGGGCCCAGCTGGGCGTGGCGCTCTGCCAGTTCGCCCAGCAGCGCTTCGATGACGCGCGCGCCGATGTCCGGCAGCTTCGAGACGATCTGCTGCGCCACGCTCCGGTGCTGCTTGCCTTCGCCCAGCGCCAGTTCGATCACGCGCGGCAGCCAGCGCGCCGGCACCACTGGAAAGGTAGCCAGCACTTCGAGCGTGCGTCCGAGGTCGTAGGCGTAGTAGCGCTGGTCGCTCACCTGGGGCGCCAGGCCCAGGCCCTGGTCGATGGGAAGCGGGTTCGCGGCGAAGTATGGCCACACGCACTGGGGCGGCAGCACCAGCTGGGGGCGGAAGTTGTCCTGCCAGCCGATGCGCAGGGCTGCGCGCGCGATGATGGCGTCGTCTGCCTGCAGGTCCGTCAAGGCCTTGGCCACCATGCGCAGGTCGACGAGGGCCGGATCGCGCTGCGCGAACCACTCGCGCATGCGGTGGTCGTCCCACGACGGGCCGTAGCCATTGTCGTGTGCGAGCAGCACGCGCAGGATCTGGCGGATGCCGAAGTCGGGCCGGCCAATGAGGCGCGTGCCGTGCGTGACCAGGTCGCGCACGCAGTAGTTGGTGAGGATCTTCGCGGCCCCCTTGTCGCCGTTGAGTGCAGCCACGGTCTGTTCCAACTGGCGCTCGGTGATCTCGGTGAAGAGCTTGTGGCGGCTGGCCGCCAGTCGATCGTGGCGCTGCCCCGCGGCCACCTGCGCCTGTTCGGCCTGGGCTGCGCGGCGCGTGCGTTCGATCATCTCCGCGAGCGAAATCTTCAGCGCGGCCACTGCATCGGCGCCGAGAATTTCGTGACCGGCCGGTGGCAATGGAGGTGGCGTCAGCGCCAGCGCGCCGGCGCCGCTGGCGGCCTGGTTGCGCGACAGGGCGAGCGTGATGGCTTCGCGCACCGGTTTCGCGCCTTCGCTGGCCAGCGCCTGCTCCAGCACCGCGTGCGCATCGGCGTCGTTCATGCGTGCCAGCAGGTCGGCCGCGTTGGCGCGCTCTTCAAGCTTGCCCGCGCCGAGCAGCTCGGCCAGCAGCGCCACGCTGCGGGGGCGGGCCACTTCCATCAAATGCGGGAAGGCGGCATTGCGCACCTGCTTGCTGTCGGCCACGGCCAGACGGGCCAGTAGGTGGGCAAAGCGCTCGCGCAGCGCGTCGGATTGACCCAGCCTGCGTGCGAACAGCACGCGGCTGATGGGCGACAGGCCGGCGATGGCCGCGTCGGCCAGCTGGGGATGGGTCAGCATAAACGCGTCGAGGGCGCCCGGCGCCAGCAGGCGCAGGTACACATGCTCGCTTGAATAGACATTCAGTGCGCGGCGCTCGAACACGATCGGCAGCGCCAGGTCGAGCGGCAAGCCCTCGTGCTTGAGCACCGCGGCCAGGAGGTCGATGGTCCAGGCCTCGCGCCGGTCTTCTTCAAGCTTGGTCATGATCGGGATGCTGCTGTTCAGGGCGTCATTGAGCAGGTATTGCAGCCAGTCCGGCATCGATGCGCCGGTATGCTCCAGGCTCTTGCCTTGGTCGGCCGCTTCCAGCGCCTTGCCCATCCGCGCCAGCATGGCGACGCAGCCGGCGTCCATCGGGTCGGCCTGCTGGTAGAACGCATCGCGCCCGGCGGTTGCGCCCAGGCTGGGGTGATCCTCCCGGGTGTGGTGGAATTGGCCGGCATAGCGGTAGTGCAGCCGGCCCGGTTCGCCCAGCAAAATGCCAAGCTCCACGCCGCCCTGGCGCAGGGCCAGCAGCACTTCCGGACCCTCGCCCGTCAGCACGAAGGCGGCTACCCGTTCCGGCAGACCGGGGTCCAAGGCGGACAGCGGCGCGAAGCCCTGGCGCACGGCGCGCTCACTTGCGGATGACTGGAGGGTAGAGCGGAGGGCGCCGGTGAGGTTCTTGAACATAATCGATGAGCAGGAGCGAGGTGCGCCATCCTGCCATGGAATGGGGGCGGTGACAATTGCACAACAACCGCCGGTCAAACGCTTGCTGCATGCGCGGCTTACTTGGGCTGCGCCTTCATCTGCTTGAACAGCATCAGCGCCATGCCGCCCAGGACGGCCACCCCGGCCAGCAGGATCGCCCACAGGGCCGCAGGCGAGAGCTTGGCCGGTTGCGCCTGCGTGGCCGCGGTGGCCACCGGCGCGGCGCCGCGAACGGGGCCCAGCGTGGCCGGCGATGCGTCCAGCGGCGCGTCCTCGCGGTAGCCGGGGATCAGCGTGGCGGCATCCAGCGCCGCCGGCTTGGCCGTGGCGCTGCCCCAGGCCAGCGTGAACGGCCCTTGGCCGCGCGCCAGGAACACCAGCGTGGCCGGCGTGAAGCCCACCTGCAGCGTGACGCCCTGGCCACCCGCGCCGCCGCGCTCATCGAATTCCAGCCGCAGGCGCTGGGCCGGGCCCCGGCCGAGGATCAGGTCCGGCGAACGTACGGCGCCTGCCGGCGTGCGC
>JBKHWY010000378.1:0-4929 GCA_046566285.1 Gammaproteobacteria bacterium
GCATCCGATGCCGGCGGGGGAGTTCGAGCCGGTGGCCTTGGGGACGCTGGCCAGGTTGCCGCATTGAGCGATGGGCGTGCAGTGTGCGCCGTCGTCACCGTACCCGCTGCGTGACCGCTCCGCTTTCATCAACCAGTACACCAAAAACCGTCATCCTGGCGAAGGCCAGGATCCATAGCGCGTTCACTCAGTGACGCAGCTCCACTCTGAGCCGGCGTGCTATGGATCCTGGCGGGGCCGCCGAGGCCTGCGCCAGGATGACGGCTCTGGATGTAGTGGTGTATGCAGACGGATCACTTCACATATTCGGATAAGCCGGCCCACCCCCGCCCTCGGGCGTCACCCACACGATGTTCTGCGTCGGGTCCTTGATATCGCAGGTCTTGCAGTGCACGCAGTTCTGCGCATTGATCTGCAGGCGGTCCTTGCCTTCGTCGGTCTTGACGAACTCATACACCCCGGCCGGGCAGTAGCGCGCTTCCGGGCCGGCGAACTTGGCCAGGTTCACCGCCACCGGCACCGTGTCGTTCTTGAGCGTCAGGTGGACCGGCTGGTCTTCCGCGTGGTTGGTGTTCGAGATGAACACCGACGACAGGCGGTCGAAGGTCAGCTTGCCATCCGGTTTCGGATACACGATCGGCTGGTAGTTGGCGGCCGGCTTCAGGCATTCATGATCGGCGTAGTCGCGGTGTAGGGTCCAGGGCGCCTTGCCACGGAAGATCATCTGGTCGATCGCGGTCATGACGCTGCCCACGTACAGCCCCTTGGCCAGCCATGGCTTCACATTGCGCGCCACGTGCAGTTCCTCATGCAGCCAGCTCTTTTCGAACGCCGCCGGGAAAGCGGCCAGCTCGTCGTGCTGGCGTCCTTCGCCCAGCGCCGCATACGCCGCTTCGGCGGCCTGCATGCCGGTCTTGATGGCCGCATGGCTACCCTTGATACGGCTCATGTTCAGGAAGCCCGCATCGCAGCCGATCAGCGCGCCGCCCGGGAACACCAGCTTGGGCAAGGCTTGCAGCCCGCCGGCGGTAATCGCGCGCGCGCCGTACGAGATGCGCTTGCCGCCTTCGAAGAAGGTGCGGATGGCCGGGTGGGTCTTGTAGCGCTGGAACTCCTCGTACGGCGACAGGTAGGGGTTCTGGTACGACAGCCCCACCACCAGGCCGACGGCCACCTGGTTGTTTTCCAGGTGGTAGAGGAAGGAGCCGCTGTAGTTCTCCGGGTCGAGCGGCCAGCCGGTGGTGTGGATGACCAGGCCAGGCTTGTGCTTGGCCGGATCGATCTCCCACAGTTCCTTGATGCCGATGCTGTACGACTGCGGGTCGCGCCCGCGATTGAGGTCATAGCGCGCCATCAGCTGGCGGCCCAGGTGCCCACGCGAGCCTTCGGCGAACAGGGTGTACTTGGCATGCAGTTCCATGCCGAGCTGGAAGTCGCCCTTGGGCTGGCCGTGACGGTCCACGCCCATGTTCCCGGTGGCCACGCCCTTGACCGAGCCGTCGTCGTTGTACAGCACTTCGGCGGCGGGGAATCCAGGGAAGATTTCCACGCCCAGGCTTTCGGCCTGCTGGCCCAGCCAGCGCACCACGTTCCCCAGCGAGACGATGTAGTTGCCGTGGTTTTCAAAGCACTTCGGCACCGCGAAGCTGGGCGTCTGGTATGCCTTGGTGGCGGTCAGGAACAGGATGCGGTCTTCGGTGACGGGGGTGTTGAGCGGGGCGCCCAGCTCTTTCCAGTTGGGGAACAGTTCGGTGATCGCGCGCGGGTCCATCACGGCGCCGGACAGGATGTGCGCACCCAGTTCCCCGCCTTTTTCCAGCACGCAGACCGAGACGTCGCGGCCCTGTTCAGCCGCCAGTTGCTTCAGGCGGATGGCGGCGGACAGGCCGGCAGGGCCGCCGCCGACGATGACGACGTCGTATTCCATCGCCTCGCGCGGGCCGTATTGTTCCAGCAGATTGGTCTCGTCGGTCATGGTGATCGGTGAATGAAAAAAATTAGCACGAGTGTGCGGGTTTTTGCCCCGGTTTGCAACGCTGCGCGCCATTGTAAGGGCAATATTAGATGTCAACGTCTAATGCCGACATTTTGTGTAATCATTATGCTTTCGCAAGCAAAACGCACAGGAGCAGGCCGTGGGCATCGAAGTCAACTTTGAAGGAAAAATCGCGATGATCACCGGCGCCTCCAGCGGCCTGGGTGCGCGCTTTGCGAAAGCCCTGGCCGGCGCGGGCGCCCAAGTGGTGCTGGCCTCGCGCCGCACCGACCGCCTGAAGGAATTGCGCGCGGAGATCGAGGCCGATGGCGGGGCCGCCCATGTGGTCACGCTGGACGTGACGGACATGGCCAGCATCAAGGCCGCGCTGGCGCACGCGGAGACCGAAGCCGGTCCGATCGACATCCTGGTCAATAACTCGGGTGTGTCCACCACCCAGCGCCTGCTCGATGTGACCGAGGATGACTACGGCTACGTGATGGACACCAACCTGCGCGGTGCGTTTTTTGTCGCCCAGCAGGCGGCCAAGCGCATGATCCAGCGCGCCAAGGGCGACCCCAGGAAGCAGCACCGCATCATCAACATCGCATCGGTGGCCGGCTTGCGCGTGCTGCCGCAGATCGGGGTGTACTGCATGAGCAAGGCGGGTGTGGTGCAGATGACCAAGGCGATGGCGGTGGAGTGGGGCAAATATAATATCAACGTCAATGCCATCTGCCCCGGCTACATCTCCACCGAGATCAACGAGGACTATTTCGCCACCGAGCAGGGCCAGAAACTCATCAACATGCTGCCGCGCAAGCGCCCGGGCAAGCCGGAAGACCTGGACGGCTTGCTGCTCCTGCTGGCCGCCGAGGAAAGCCATTTCATCAACGGGGCCATCATTGCGGCCGACGACGGCATGACGGCGCAGTAAGGATGGGCTGAGCAAAATAACAATATTGTTTCTGTCAAGATAATTATTTTATTGCGTTGTAACAGATTTCTAGAGTTCAGGAACACCAACGGTTTTATAATTGCCGGTGGGATACTTGTAGAGATTTGCATCAATGCATCAGATCGGACTGCGCTTTTCCATCGCCGCGCAAGCGGCATGGGCGCCAGGACTGACCACGCACGCGGATTGGCAGGCGTGGGCGCAGTCCCCTCACCGCATCGTCGCGGGCGCTGAACCGCCGGTTGCCGCCATGGCGCCGATGCTGCGCCGCCGCACCGGCATGCCGGGCAAGATGGCGCTGGAAGTGGCCTATGCCTGCGTGGGCGCGCGCACCGACATTCCCACCGTATTTTGTTCCCGCCACGGCGAAGTCGCGCGCGCCGTCGACTTGCTGGCCGACCTGGCGCGCGCCGAAGCGCTGTCGCCGACCGCGTTCGGCCTGGCCGTGCATAACGCCACCGCCGGCCTGTTCTCGATCGCGCGCCACGATCACGCCAACCACAGTGCGCTGGCCGGCGGCGATGCGACAGTTGAACACGGCGTCATCGAAGCCTGCGGGCTGCTGGCCGATGGCCATGCCGAAGTGCTGCTGGTCGCCTACGACAGGGCCTTGCCCGAGCCGCTCGAACACTTTGCCGACTGCGACGAGCAGCCGCACGCGTGGGCCTGGCTGGTGACGGCGCCGGAGGGCGCCTCGCTCGGCCTGGCCTGGGACGCCGCCGACGAGGTGGCCCCTGATGCGGCGCGGCCCCCAGGCATGCTGGACGTGCTTCGTTTTGCCCTGAGTGATGCAGATTGCATGGAACGGGTGGCGGGGTCGCGCCGCTGGACCTGGACGCGCCATGCTTGAACGGCTTGGACAGCGGGCCGGCTACGCCTGGCGCGTGCTGGCCACCGGCATCAGCTTCGCCGCGTTCGGCGCGGGCGGGCTGGCGCTGCGCATCGTGGTGTTTCCCGTGTTGTCCCTGTGCGTGCGCGACCCGGCGCGCCGGGTGGACGTGGCGCGCGCCGTGATCCGCCTGACCTTCCGCGCCTTCGTGGGCCTGATGCGCACCCTGGGCGTGCTGCGCTATGAACTGGTCGGCATCGAAAAACTGGGACGGGGCGGACAGCTGATCCTGGCCAACCACCCGACCCTGATCGACACCGTGTTCCTGATGGCGTTCGTCAAGCGCGCCGACTGCATCGTCAAGAGCCACCTGTGGAACAACCCATTCACGCGCGGCCCCGTGCGTGCGGCCGGCTACATCAGCAACAACAGCGGCGCCGAACTGGTGGACGCCTGCGTGGCCTCGCTCAAGGCGGGCAACAACCTGATCATCTTCCCGGAAGGCACCCGCACCCCGGCCGACGGCAGCATCGTATTGAAGCGTGGGGCGGCCAACATCGCCGTGCGGGGCGAGCGTGCCGTGACCCCGGTGCTGATCCGCTGCGAGCCGCGCACGCTGTCCAAGGGTGAACCGTGGTGGCGCGTGCCGGCGCGTCCGGCGCAGTTTCGCATCGAGGTGCGCGAGGACATCGGCATGGGGGACTTCTCCGCCGACGGCGCCAGCGAAGTGATGGCGGTACGCCGCCTGACCGAATACCTGCAACAGTTTTTTATCAGAGAGTACCAAGGCCATGCTTGAACAAGAAGTGAAGCAACTCATCATCGACGTGCTGCAACTGGAAGACGTCGCACCCGACGATATCGATCCGGATGCGCCGCTGTTCGTGGAAGGCCTCGGCCTGGACTCCATCGACGCGCTGGAGTTGGGCGTGGCGCTGCAGAAGCGGTATGGCATTTCCCTGTCGGCCGAGTCGGAAGACACGCGCCGCCACTTCGCGTCCGTGCGGGCCCTGGCCGCCCTGATCGAAACCCAACGCAAACAATAAGGAGCTTGCAATGGTAGACGTTGACAACATGAGCCGCGACCAGCTGTATGGCTGGGTGGTCGATCTGCTGGCCGAGATGTTCGAACTGGACAAGTCCGAGCTGACTGCGGAATCGAACCTG
>JBKHWY010000379.1:0-4926 GCA_046566285.1 Gammaproteobacteria bacterium
TGGCGCCGTCGCCGCCGCAGTAGGCCGAAAAGCAGTAGGCGATCTCGCGCATGCGCTTCAATTCGAAGTTGCTGGGGTAGGAAATCCCGCCCGGCACGTAGTACGACTCGCAGTTGACGATCAGGATGCGCTTGTAGCGCTTGGCGGCGAAGAAGCTTTGCGCCATGTCGCAGGCGCGCGTCCAGCTCATGCAGGCGTCCATGATGTCGAAGCAGTCGACTTCGTTCATGCCGAGCGCATTGGCGACGAAATAGGCGTCGCCCGGCTCCAGGAAGCCGCGCCCGATGCCGGCGTAGATCAGCAGGTCGATGTCGCCGGCGGCCAGGCTGGCGCGGGCCAGCGCCTCGCGCGCCACGGTGCAGATCAAGTCGAGCGGGCGCTCGTCCACGTCGAACCAGTGGCGCGTGCGGATCTGGGTCTGGTCGAGCGTGTACTTGATCGAGACCAGGGCCTTGTCGAGATCATCCTCGAACACCGGTTCGCTCAGGCGGCGCACCTCGGCCAGCACGTCGTCGTTGGACATCTTCTTCGATGCCGGCTTGAATGCAATTCCTTCGATACGCATAGGGATTCCAGGCTGTGAGAGTTAGCGGGGGTCGACCATCGCGATGAGCGTGCCGACACTAATGACTTCGACGTCGCCAAGCAGGGCGCGGCCGGACAGGATCAGGCCGTTCTCCAGCAGGCGTTCGATGCGCGCTTCGATGCGCAGGCGCGCATCGGGGGCGATGCGGGCGTGGATGCGCACATCGTTGATCGAGCCGAGCACGATGTCCGCCGGCCGCTCGCTGGCGCGGCTCAGGTTAAACAGCGCGATGCCGAGCTGGCCGATCGATTCGACCACCAGGGCGGCCGGGTAGTGGCTGTGGCCACGGCTGCGCATCAGGATGTCCTGCGCATTGACGTTCTTGCTGCCGCGGATCCACTCGCCCGGCTGGTAATCGTCGATGCGGTCGACCAGCAGGAAGGGATAGCGGTGCGGCAGCAGCGCGGCGATCTGGCCGAATTCGATCGGACGCACCGGATGGCGGGTCTTGGTCGCGGGCAGAGTGGAAATGACGATGGTGGAATCAAGCATGGGCGCTCTCCGCCAGGGCCAGGGCCCGGCATTCGATGGTGGCGCGCGTGCTGACCGTGCCGCCGATGGTGGCGGTAGCCGTCAGGGTCAGCACCTCGTCGGCGCGCCCCTTCTGCACGACGGCCAGCTCCAGCACATCGCCCGGCACCGTGGCCTTCAGGTACTGCACGCGCTTGATCAGGGTGGCGCTGCTGCCGGGTCCGAGCGTGCGCGCGGCCAGGGCCTCGGCCAGCTCGGTCAGCATGTCGAGCACCAGCACGCCGGGGAAGATCGGATTGCCCGGATAGTGACCCAGGACGAAGACATCGGTGCCCGATACGAAGTAGCGCGCGCGCGCGCCCTCTTCGTCCAGGGTGATTGTGAGGCTAGCCATGTTTACCTTTCGTGTGAGTGTGTGGGAGCGGTGCTTACCAGTACCAGACGCAGTCGTAGGCGCACACCAGCTCCACCAGGGCGGCGTCGTCGACGAGGCGCACGCCTTCGACCAGGCAGTCCGGGCACAGCTGGTAGCGGATGCAGTCGGCACGGTAGGCGAACACCGGCACCCCGGCGGCGATCAGTTCGCGCACCGTGGTTTCGTAGTGCGACAGGCCGTCGAGCACTTGCCCGCCGATGCACAGCTGCTGGGCCGGCTGGTGGCGCTTGGCGAAGAACACCGTGTCACCCTTGAGCAGCACGGCGGTGTGGGCGCCCATGCCATGCATGACCTTGCTGAGCCAGACGATGTGGCCGTACTGGTCTTCCACGCTGCCGCGATAGGCGCGCTCGAGGATCGCCAGCGAGCTCTTGCCCTTCTTGCGTGGCTGTTGGGGCTTGCGTTGTTGTTGCTGTTCCAAAGCCATCACTTCACCCCCAGGACCAGCGACACATCGGCCGCGCTCAGGTAGTGCTGGAAGGTGAACGGAATCTTGACCTGCACCTCGGGGATCTGCTGGGTCGCCCCGCGCTCTTCCATGCAGTAGCGGCACACGTACCAATCGAGCTTGCCGCGATGCCGGTGCAGCAGCGCCGCCGCCACCTGGGCCGTGGTCAGGTGATTGCGCGCCGGCGCGTCCTTGGCGGCGAAGGAATCGTTCGGCCGCACCAGCGAATGCTGGGTCAGGTTGGTGGCGTAGCCGCAGGTCCAGACCGTGACCTGGTGGTCGGCATCGAGCGCGCTTTGCACCATGCGGAACAAGGTGGTGGAGAGCTCGGACTGGAAGGGCGTGCCCATGACGCCGAAGAAAAACGAGCGCGGCCCGCTTTCGTCGGCCAGGGCCAGCGCCGCCGCATGGCCGCTCAGGGCGTGGGCGTCCTGCCTCGCATGCCAGTGCGCGTGGGCGCAGGCGCCGCCGTGGGAAGTGTCAGCAGTGTCGATCACAAATGTCCTCTCTACTCTCTACTCTCTACTCTTTACTTTCTACGTTCTACGAGTGCCAGACCAGGCGCGTGTGCGGCACGGTCATCAGGCGCACCAGTTCGTCGGTGCCGGCGATGGCCGCGCAACCGGCGACATCGTCCGCCGTCAGCCCGCGCAGCTTGAGCGCGTAGCGGTCGGCCCAGATGCGGCAGGATGCGTTGGCCGCCAGCGCGGCCAGGTCGTCGCGCAGGCCCGAACGCAGCAGCAGCACGCTGTTCTGCACCAGGAACAGGTCGAGCGCCATCCCCGTCTGCAGGACGCCGCGCGCCAGGCGCAAGAAGTCCGGCACGTCGTTCGACTCCCAATCCGAGCGCGTCTCGACCATCAGCATGCGCTGCGGGTGTGCGCTGGCGCCGGCGGCTTGGCCGGCGGATGTTGGCTCGCTCATTGCAATGCTTTCCTCAGGTGTGCGCGCCGGCACGGCTTAACCGCAGCCGCCGGCATGATCGAAGATGGCGGGGTGGGCACGGCCGGGCAAGCCGGCCGGAACCGGCTCCGGCTCCGGCTCCGGCTCCGGCTGCGGGGCGGCCGCCTGGCGCGCCGCCAAAAAGCGCGGCAAGCGATCCAGGCCCCAGAACTTGGCGCGTCCGGAGATAAAGAACGGCACCCCGAACACGCCATCCTTGACGCAGCGGCGCAGGGCCGCCAGCCCTTCGGCGCGGATCGCCTCGTCCTCGTGGGCCCGCGCCGCTTCCTCGGCCGGCACGCCCAGGCCGGCGGCAATCGACGCAATGACCTGGGGGTCGCTGATGTCCAGGCCCTGCTGCCAGCGCGCATTGCAGACCGCGTCGATATAGTCGTGTCCACGGCCATGGCGAAGGGCGATGAAATAGGCGTGATGCGCCACTTCCCAGCGCGGCTCGCGGTCGATCGGCCACTTGATGGCCAGACCGCGCTCGCTCGCCAGCGCGCGCACGTCGGCCAGGATGTACATGTGCTTGTCGCGCGACATCGGGCGGTACAGGAAGCCCTCGCCTCCACCCTCTCCTGCCTCGAGCAGTTGCGCGTCGTGGCGCGCGTCCGGCTCCCAGAACGGCACCAGCTCGAGTTCGGCCAGCCGCTCGGGGTGGGCGTCGCGCAGGTCGCGCCAGGCCAGCCAGGAATACGGGCTGCGCAGCGAAAAATAAAATACCGCTTGATCTTTTTTCATTGGACGGTGCAGGCAAAGATGGTCATGCCGGGCGCACGGCGCGCCCGGCCGTGTCGAGGCTCAGGCCTGGGCCTGGGGCTGGCCCAGAATGGCCGCCACGGTGCGCGCGTCGAATTGCACCAGGGTCCAGTCCTTGCGGTTTTCGATCACCGCGTAGCCGTGCACGATCGAGCCCGTCGCGGTCTTGACCAGCGAACCGTTGCGCTCGACATAGAAATCCAGGCGGGAACGGTAGGTCGTGTCCTTGAAGATTTCCTCGACGGTGAACACGGTGTACAGGGTGTCTTCCATGCGCGCTTCATCGAGGATCTCCACGCGCGCCGTCGGCACCACGGGAATCCACTTGTTGTCTTCGAGCAGAGTGCGGATCGAAATGCCGCGCGAGGCCACGAACAGGTCCTTGGCTTCTTCCATCAGGCGCAGGTAGCCCGAATGCTGCATGCGGTCGTTGTAGTGGCAGTAGAAGTACGGCACGTGCCACTTCCACACGAAGCTGTTGGTCTGGTCGGCCCCCAGCGCGGCCAGCACGCGCGGGTCGATCGGGCCCGGTTCGCGGCTGGTGGAGAAATCGCTGGCCACCACGGTGTCGTTGGCGCGCAGGATCTTGGGAGCCGAGAAGGCCGCCAGCGGGTGCTCGGTATTGACATGGGCCGCGCCCGTGATGACGCTGTCGTCGTGACGGATCAGTACAACCACCTTGCCGGTCAAGGCCTTGATTTCCTTGCCGTCGCGTTCGACGAACAGCGCCACCGACAGCGAGATCTCCTTGTCGCCGGCCTTGGTGACCGGCTTGACGCGCACCTCGACCTGGTCGTCCATGTGCAGCGCATGCAGGATGCGCACGCTGGAGTCGACGATCTCCACGCACAGGCCATGGTCTTCGTACAGCGCGCGCGGGATCAGGTCGTGCTGGCGGAAGTGATCGAGCACGGCTTCCTCGACCAGGTACATCACGTGCTTGAAGCCGATCCAGGTGCAGATGTTGGAGCCCTCGAAGCGGGGACGCAGGCTCACCGTGGTGGCGTGCATGTCCAGTGGGGCGATGGTGGGGTTGGTTTGGATTACAGCAGACATTGCGAGTGCTCCTTCGTTGGGGTATCGGTTGGGGTATCGGTTCCAGATTCATTTGACAGGCCGACGGCGCGCATGAAGTCGGTGATGCACGCGACCGTCTCGTCTTCCCGCGTGCTGAGGCAAAAATGACTGCACTCGGGGTAGACCACCAGGCGCGCGTCCGGCAGGCGCGCGGCCAGCGCCGTCACGTCGCCCGGCGGGCTGGAGAAATCCTCCGCTCCGGTG